>CAZHRR010000058.1:0-14440 GCA_964534955.1 uncultured bacterium | reverse complement strand
AAGAGCAATGAAACTAGCAGCTATCTTTTTCGATAGATACGTTAGTAAGCTCGGTTCCATAGACTCAACTTACGAAGTAATAACTTAATTTATTCAAAGCTCTTGGATGTAACGGCGGCGACAGGGAAAACGCCTGATCGCCGCCGTCTAGTCTCTGTTCTTTTAGAATCCGAACCAGATGCCTAGAGAGCCAGACAGGCCACTGGGCGTATTGGGCGAATCGCCAGCCACGGTAAAGTCGAAGTTCTGGTCAGTCCATTTATCATCTTTGGAATAGGAACCGAAATATCCTACTGATCCATGTATGCCGACCCAAGACTTGATCCTTACCAGCAGCCCTACTTCCGGGCGGTAGGCCAGGTAGCTCTTTTTGTAGTGTAGTGAGTAGTTCTCACCCCCTTCTATTTCTTCGTCCCAAGTGAAATCACCAGAGGTTTGATTAATGGAAATGGACGTCTCTCCGTGACCCAGCATCATCCCGAGATCGAGTACTATGTTTTTAGTAAAGAGGGGGATTTTCTTGGTGATGGTAACGCCACCGAAACTGGAGTTGAAGTCATAGCTTCTATGAACATTAGAAGTATCAGGTACTTTAATCTTTTCTGACCGGTCGTAGCTGGCGCCGAGACCACCGATGAACCACCCTTTACCTATCCAGCCCATACCAAAACCGCCGTAGGCAACCACGTAACCGTCATTCATGGGATCAAAACCGTTCAATTCCAGCAGGCTGTTGATGCCGCTGAAGTCGAAGTCAATATGATAGAGAGCAGGTCCGCCTCCACCGAATCCCGCTGATAGCTTTTTCTTCTCTTTATCGTGATCATCGCCATCATCATCCTCGTCTTCATAGGGAGGGAAAAACGTGATGGTTTTTTCAAGGATCTTCTCGTTCCGGAAGATCTTCAGAGTAACGGTATCGCCAATCTTTTTGGAATTCCGCAGACCGATAAGATGATCCTCGTAGAGTACCTTTTCACCATCCATCTCCATGATTACATCGCCCTTGATCAGGCCGGCTTTTTGAGCGTTGCCACCATATTCAATCCCGGTGATCAAGACACCATAGTTGTTTGGGTAGTGCTTTTCGTACGCCTCCTCGAAATCCATGTCCTCAAGATAGAGGTCGAACTTGGGTTTGGAATTTGATTTACCTGAGTAGCTGGAGCCTGGTGTAGGCGGTGGGGGTGGGGCATCACCACGCTTAATGGCTTCCCCCATATCTTCTCCCCACTCTTCCATAGCTTCACCCCATTCCTCCAAATCCTGTCCGAGCCCCTCGATATTTACTTCAATTTCCTGCTCAACATCCTTCATCTCTTCCTCGGTATCCTGTGCAGTGAGGTCCATAGGGTTGACTACGAAGAACAAGAATGAAAAGGTTAAGATGGTTGGTAAATGTTTCATTATGTCTCTCCTTCCAGTTTTGTGTTCAATTACTTGTACGATCAGTAAGAGGCAGAAACTGTGCCACAATATGTTGAATTTTCATATCTTAATGAAATAGATTGAGTTATGGTGTTTTGTGCTTGGAGTCGTTAACAGTGAAAGTATATGACAATGATATGAATATATCAATAGGATATGGATACAGTTAATGGTAACTGGTAAGCAGTAAGTTTAAAAATTCCCCAGTATTTTGAAAGTGCCCAAGAATTAAAGAAAATCTGCAGGAAGAATTTCTCCAACGCTCCATTACCCCAAATTTTTTAAGGCAGCGGTTCTATCGGTATAGGAATTTCCCGCAGAGTCCGTGGTTCCTTGGTCAGGAAGATAAGTGCAAATATACCAACTACCAGGATAATGCCGATAATCGTGAGAACAGGTGGTATAGTACCAGTAGAAATAAAGAAGCCGGAGAGCAGTATGGCTATTAGAACGAACGGCGCCGTGAGAGAATCTATTAGCGCGAAGTAAATCTTTTTGTCATTATCACCTGCGAATTCGTACACAAGACTCATAGCCGAGGTCATGAATCCTCCCTTACCAATACCCATGAAGATAAAAATAAGGTAAGCATGCCATATCGTTACGGCAATAAGGGCTGATAATAGAGCTGACAAGTAAGCTAAGAACGAAATAACCATAGCGTATTTATGTCCAAAACGGTCCCCAATCTTACCTGAGATAAAACTGGAGAGTCCGCCCGCAACCACCATCAGTGCCGTGAATATCCCCGCCTCGCTGATATCAAATCCAATTTTGTCTTTAGCATGTATAGCATAAAGAGGTATCGCCGCAACATTTGCTGTAAGCAGAATACGACTGAAAATGTATTTCATGAAATTCCTGTCCTCTCGTAATACTGTGCTAATCGTCCCTCGAAATTGTGCGAAGGTTTGTGCCCGTTCGTTGTTTCTTTTTGGACGATTGCGATAAAAAATGAAGAGCAGGATGGCCACAATCATACATCCTGTGTAAATGAGAAATCCCCGACCGATGTAGGGGATAGGATCCTGTACGTCAGTTAGCTGTTTGAATACCATCCCGCCCGCAAGCCCGGCTACACTGGAACCGGCAAATGATAATCCGAAAAAAGATCCCCGCTTTTCTGAAAGATGTACTGTTTCGAGAAATTCTGCCCAGATTGGAAGGACAACACCGATCGCCAGCGTAAATAGAATAAAACAGATATAATAGAGAATCCAGGCATTAGGTCCATGTGGTCCCATGAAAGCGAACACAAATCCAGCGATGAACATAGGGGGTAAGAGAATTGTGTGGATCAGAATAGTAGTGAGCTTGAGGTTACGAATCCGAGTACCGTAGAAAGCGGAGAAGATCTGTGGAATAGCGAGTCCGATAGTGAATATACCTGCCACGGATCCTACCACTATTTTGGGAGCCTTTAGCTCTGCCAGGAAGAGAGGGATAACGGCCTCCATGGAATGAAAGGCAACGCCGAAGCCCCAGAACATCTCATGTAAAGTATTGAGAAAGAGATTCCGGTTATGATCCCGGAGTGTAAAAGGTGCCGTCATCTGTTGTTTGACTGTGATTCTCTGGGTAGGACGAAGGAGGCGCCTAGTAGGAGCACTGCACCCAATATCTGCATCGGCTGAAGCACATGACCTTTAAGCACCCAATCAAATATGACAGCTGTCAACGGCCAGAACAGCTCGTAGATGGTGGCGTGGCTTGCAGGGACTTTCTTCAGTCCGAAATAGTAGATGAAAAGAGCAACGCTGCCGGTAGAGAAAACAATAATCAGGATAGTAATCCATTGATCTGAGCTGAGAGCCAGCATATCAGGACGGTTTCGAAGAGAGAGGAAAATTGTACCGGCTACAATGGCAGTTACCCACAGGCGCAGTGCTGTCAATGTGAAGAACGACAGCCGCTTAAGGGCATGCTTGCCGAGTACCGTGGAACTGCCCCAGGCGAAAGCAGCGACAAAGGCCAGCAGAGCGGCCACCATAGTCTTTTCGTTCATCTGGGTAATTGGATTCGCTCCGAAAGTCACCAGATATCCCCCTAACAGGGCACCCGCAGCTAATAGAAAAAAGCGCTTTGTCAGTTTCTCTCTGAGGACAACAGCTGCCAGGGAAATTGCGAAAAGGGGCTGCAGTTTCTGCAGGAGCACGACCACCGTCAGGTCAATGTACTCCACATAACTGAGAGCCTTGGTGTAGGCTACGGTACCTACGATGCCGCCCAGGATGGAGACCCATGCCACGGAGATCCACGAACGCTCCCGGAGGGCGGTGACCTCCTTCCATCCTCGAATGAGAACCGGCAGAAAGACGACAGCACCGATGACGTGCTCCAGAAGGATGATTTGGAAGGCGGGGACGTCACTGAGCTTCTGCCGAAGCAGGCCGTCCACAGCCCACAGAACCGCGGCCAGCATCACAGCTCCGGGACCCAGGTACTTTGCTGCTTTCATGGACGGGAATTTACCATGATCACTTTGTACTGCCATACGATATATTCATAGTAGAGTGTTTGACTGACTTCCGAAAGTGATCTACAAGCTGTAATTTCTATCACCGAATAAAGCCATGCCTATCGCATACGAAATACCGCCGCGCCAGACCCCTTCTTCGGATAATGAGTACTTGGAGCAGATGACTAAGGCCATCTTCCAAGCTGGCTTCAGTTGGCGCGTGATCCGCAACAAGTGGGATAATTTCCTGAAGGCCTTCGACGGCTTTGATATTGATACCGTGGCAGGATACGGATTGGAAGATCTGGAGCGACTAGTGAATGACACCGGCATTGTCCGCAACCGGCAGAAGATCGCCGCTACAATGGAGAACGCCCAGACCCTGCAGACCATCATGCGGCAATACCGCTCGTTTAAGGCTTATCTGGAGACGCTGCCTGAGGACTATTACGAACGGGTAAAGATTCTCACCAAACAGTTCCGCAATCTGGGCCGGACCGGTGCCTTTGTTTTCCTTTTCTGTGTAAACGAGGATGTTCCCGATTGGCACGACCGGTAATAACTTTCTAACCTAAATAATTCATGAGCACACATACTAACTATTCTAAGTGCTTTAATAATTTTGGATAGAGGAATGATAACTCTGTGTAATTATGTAAAACGTAAAACGTAATTAAATAATTATCCGCAGGATCCTGTGGACATAATTACAATTTACGTTAATGAAAAAGCTTATGAAATAATCAGGCTAAGACAACTATGAACCTGAGTACAATCAAGACCACCTTCCGGCAGGCCTTGCCGATGGAGGATATCTCGTCTACTGTCACACGGAAAGGAGCAGTAACGGTAGAGCATCTGGTTGGTTCCACAGTGTCATTGTTTGTACAGGCCTTTGCTGAAGAGACTTCCCGGTTGCTGGTCATCACTCCCGATGAAGAAGCGGCTAAACTTATTCTTTCAGATCTGGAGTCGCTGAGAGCCCAGGGGACTCTCTTTTTCCCGGCATTACGACTTGATCCCGATGATCCCGAGCGGGTGGTGGACACAGCTCTCTTAGTGCAGCGCTCAGAGGTGCTGGACCGCCTAAGCCGTGCGCGGCGATTTATCTTGGTGACCAGTGCCAATGCTGCTATTGAAAAAGTAGCTTCGGCAGATATGTTTCGCGATAGTGTGGTGGCTATCAGAAAGGGAGACCGCTTGGAGCCGCACGGACTGAAAGAGCAGCTGGTGCACCAGGGATACGATCTGGTCGGTTTTGTGGATGAGCCGGGAGAGGTAGCTGTCCGGGGTGGTATCGTGGATGTGTATTCCTATTCAGGTCTTTTACCGGTGCGGTTGGAATTCTTCGGCGATGTGGTGGAATCCATCCGGGAGTTTGATCCCGGTACACAGCGATCTGTAGAGCCACTGGATGAAATTCGCATTGTACCCGATGCCGGCGAGATACCTGCAGGGCGGATGTCTTCACTGCTGGAACATCTATCGGAAGATTCGACAGTAATTCTCCAGCAGCCGGAGATGGTGCTTGCTGTTGTGGAGGAACGTGACCGCTCCGCTGAACGGGCGGAGGAAGTGCTTCTTTCGGCTGATGAGTTTGTACAGCAAGTGGAGGAAAGACCACGGGTTAATCTTGGCAGGACAGAATGTCTTGAATCGGATGCAACCTTTACACTTGATGCCCGTCCACAGCATGACTTTCACTCATCCATCAAGCTGCTCAGACAGGACCTCCGTCGACTCTCCCGTGACGGTATTGAAACAGTCATCTTATGCGACAGTGACAACCAGAAAGCACGCTTCGAGGAACTGCTTGGAGAGCCAACATCGAGCCTCAAGTACAGTCTGTCTGTAGAGAGTCTTTACTCCGGCTTTATCCTTCCCGGGCAAGGGGTGGCAGTTTACACCGATCACCAGATTTTTAATCGCTACTTCCGGGCGAAGCGGCGACGCAAACGCTATCACCGGGGGCTCTCTTTCAAGGAGATGCGTGATCTTCATCGTGGCGACTTGGTCGTGCATGACGATTTTGGTATCGGGAGGTTTAAAGGTTTTGAGACCATCCATGTGGAAGGGACTCCCCATGAAGTGGTAGTGGTAGAATATCGGGATGACGCACGGCTGAACGTCCACGTGGGAGCAGTGCACAAGGTGCACAAGTATTCAGGTCGTGAGGGATCGGAAGCACAGATTTCTCGACTTGGTTCCGGCGAATGGGCACGGAAAAAGGCTCGCACCAAAAAGCGCCTGAAGGATATTACGGATGGACTTATAAAGCTGTATGCGAAACGTCGTATGCAGAAAGCTCAAGCCAGTGCGCCGGATGGGCATTGGCAGACTGAAATGGAAGCTCGCTTCGAGTTTGAGGAGACGCCGGATCAGATGACTGCAATCCGGGAGGTGAAGCGCGACATGGAGAAACGCCTTGCAATGGACCGGCTTGTATGCGGTGATGTGGGCTTTGGCAAGACGGAGGTTGCTGTCCGGGCGGCCTTTAAGACTGTCGTAGGTGGAAGGCAGGCGGCGGTGATTGCTCCCACGACCATTCTGGTAGACCAGCACCTACGCACCTTCAGCCGGCGAATGCAGGACTTCCCAATACTAATCGAGAGCCTCTCCCGCTTCCGGAGCGCTGCTGAGCAGAAAAAGGTAGTGGCTGATATTGCTGCCGGCAAAGTTGACATTGCCATAGGAACACATCGGCTGGTGTCTAAGGATGTACAGTTCAAGGATCTGGGACTCCTGGTGATTGATGAAGAGCAGCGCTTTGGTGTCACGGTGAAAGAGAAGCTTAAGGAACTGCGGGCTACGGTGGATGTATTGACGCTGACAGCCACACCCATCCCGCGGACGCTGCAGTTTTCCCTTATGGGCGTCCGGGACCTGAGTATCATCCAGACGCCGCCGCAGAACCGCCAGCCTATTGATACGGAGATTCATGTATATAATCCATTAGTTATTCGTCGGGCCATCGCTAACGAACTGGCCCGAAACGGACAGGTGTTCTTTATCCACAACCGTGTGCAGGACATAGAAGAGGCAGCGGCAAAAGTGCAGGATGAAGCGCCATCAGCCCACATCCGTGTAGCGCATGGACAGATGAAGCCGGCTAAACTGCAGAAAATTGTAGGAGACTTTTACCTTGGAAAATTTGATATTCTTGTTTCCACTAATATCGTAGAGAATGGCATTGATATCGCCAATGCCAACACAATGATTATCAACCGGGCCGACCGTTTCGGATTGGCGGAGCTGCATCAGCTGCGGGGTCGTGTAGGTCGCTCTGACCGGAAGGGCAACTGCCTGCTCCTGACGCCTCCGCTGAACCGGATTACGAGGGATGCCCGCAAACGCCTCATGGCTTTGGAAGAGTTCTCTGATCTGGGTTCCGGCTTCAGTATCGCCATGCGGGATCTCGACATCCGTGGCGCCGGGAATATTCTGGGAGCTGAGCAGAGCGGCTACATTAATGACCTTGGCTACGAGGTGTATATGCGCATTCTGGATGATGCCATAAGGGAGTTGAAAGAGGAGAAGGGTGTGGTTTTCGAAGAAGTTCCTCGCCCACCAGAGATTGAGACCAGTGTGGATGTGGACGTCCCGGCTTTGCTTGAAGAGTACTATGTGGAGGACAGCATTGAGCGGTTCAATCTCTATCGGCGGCTGTCTCAGGCGGTGACGGATGCTGAGATTGATGAATGGGAACAGGAACTGCGGGATCGCTTCGGTCCGCCTCCGGAGAGTGCCCTCAATCTTACTTCAGCGGCACGGTTGAAGCTCTGCGCTTCGTATGCAGGGCTGGTGAATATCGCTGTTAAAGGAGGTAAAATGGTTCTCCATGGGCCGGACAGGGATTTGGAAGCGGGGAAGGAGTTCTATGAAGGGGACGGCTTTGATGGACTTCTGGCGAAACTTGAAGCGGTTGCCGGAGGACAGTTCAAAGTAGTGAAGGAAAAGAATAGAGTCAAGTTTGTGATTCAAGGCTTGGAAAGCTTGGACAGTGCCCTGGAGAAACTGATTGCACTGAGTGAAGATAAACCTATCCACGAACCGATAGTGCAATAAGCCACTGGGCAGTGAAATAAGTGGAGAGGATTACGGCTTGAGCCGCCCGGAATGGCTTTATAAATCTGTTGACAGCCAGAATTCCGTCAGAAATTAGGAAAAGTACCGCTCCACCGAGGCCTATTAGCGCACCGGGATTGCTCACTTGAATGTTCAGTTCTGCTGCTGAACCAACCATTACAAGAAGTACAACAGCATATACAATAACGGGGACTCTCACGGATCCCAGATGTTTCCATGTGGCGCCAGTGAACAGAATGGCAGCTGCAGAAAGAATGACGATTAATAGAAGGGAAACATCACCGCTAAGATCCTTAGCGAAGGCTGTGATGTAGCAGATGTGGGTAATCAGGAAACTGAACAGCCCGGGAAGGAACCACCGGTTTGGAAAGAGAAGAAAAGTATCTCCAAACAGCGAGAACCCTAGCCCAATTAGAATAAACTGCCGGTAGTGAGCAGAGACAGGGTGGGGAGCCAGCCATACGATGGCGAAGATGAGCAGCAGTGTCAGCGGTTTGAAGATATAGCGGAACCGTCTAGGTCCAAAATATTCGGATACGAGCAGCAGGAGCAGGGAGATGAAGGTAAAAAGGGTGAGCATTAGTATAGGAGTCAAGGTAAGAGAGGCTTTAGCAGCTGCATGCCTAATCTCCTGTTTTGAGCGATCAGCTTTACGGTTTCCCTGATACGTCTCTGGCGTGTTTCTTTTCGTTTGGCGCTTGTTACCCACCAGATGAACTGCTTGCGGTATGATGGAGCCATTTGGTCAAAAAAGTGCTTAGCCTTTTTGTTGGATGCCAGGGCTGCTCTTAGATCTGGTGGCGTTGATGCAGGCTCCTCCTGTACTGAAGCCCGGACCCACTCCCCGTTTTCTTTTGCCTCCCTGATCTTCGCCAGTCCTGCTTCCGTCATCAATCCTTGTGTTATCAATCTTTCGACACGTGCCTTATTAGATGGTGACCAGATGCTCCTCTTCCGACGGGGAGAATACCTGATTGTATGCCGTTCGTCATCAATTCTCTTCAAGATCCCGTCAATCCAACCGAAGCACAAAGCTTCTTCGACGGCCTCTTCGTACGTAACTGAGGGTTTGTGGACGTGTTTCTTATAATGAATGAGCCAGATTTCCTTCTCATCGGCGTGGTTTTTCTCAAGCCATGCCCGCCACTCAACCCTTGATTGCATATACAGTTGTTTCCCTATCTTCATCGTAATCTATTGTTGAATGTACTCTATCAGATTATTTACTATCCTACGGAAAAGCAGGGATAGAGTCAAGCGAGAAGGTGAAAAGTGAGTAACCATTTTGGCGGTTGTGTATATCCCTATTCATGGGGATTTTTTCGACAAAGCTATGTGATTTATCCTAGGGTGTTACTAAGCAACAAATTCAATTTAGAAAGACATTCGTTAAGAACTTCTGCAGGAGATTTGTCAATAAAGCGAGCGTTTCTTGCTTTCCAATCAAGACTTTAACGTGGTCCGCTAGCACAACTCCTGCCACAGGAAATCCCTGATCCGGAACATACAGCTTTTTCAAAGAGGGAATTCCTGACCGGCAGGCTCTCCGAAATCCGCTTCTATATGAAGATTAGATTTGGTAATGCCTTCTAATAGTTTTTCAAGATCAGTCGAAAGAGTCTTTACAGGCGTAATAACAAGACGATTGTCCTCAATGCTTACGTTAACAAGAATGTCAAAATCACATTTCACCTTTCAATAATCTGTGTAGTTGCTAATCTTGAACTAAAGTTCCCCACCCGTCGTATGACCCCTCAAGTTCTTCGGCGATGGTATTGAACCATTTTCTCAGGTCTGCCAGTTCAGCATGTTCTAGCAGCATTGTTTTATAAGCATTGCATGACCAGTTGTCGTAACCTTCCAGTGGGGGATGTACCTCTACGTCGAAACCTTCTTTTTTCAGAACACCTGCCGCCAGTTGAGCGGTTTCTTCTGTAGGGAAATAGAAAAAGAAGTCTATGTCGTGAGGCTTGTCACTGTGTGACTCCATCTGAAACAGATGGTCCAGGACTTTTTTGTCTATATCCATATTTTTTCTAAAGTGAATTTAGTCCTCAACGATAACTACAGATATTAATTCTTTTCAGGATACAGGATAAAGGTCTGTCTCCCCTTCAGTCTTGGCTACGATAACTGTCCCGACACTGTCACTGGCAACGTTCACCATGGTGCGGTACATATCCAGCGGCCGATCCACAGCGAGCATGGTACCTACAAGGAGCATGGCAGTAGGATGATCACCGAGTCCTACGGCATTAAGGACAACGAAGATCATGACGAGCCCGGCGGAGGGGATGGCAGCAGCACCTACAGAGGCGAGAAAGGCAGTGATCACGATTACAACCTGTCCGGAGAAAGAGAGGTCGAATCCCGGTATTGCCTGGGCAATAAATAAAACACCGGCGCATTCATAGAGGGCGGTTCCATCCATATTGATGGTGGCGCCCAAGGGGAGGACGAAACTGGTGACACGATTGGATACACCTACGTTGTTTTCCATGCAATCAATAGTTACAGGAAGGGTGGCTCCTGACGAGCTTGTGGAAAAGGCGGTGGCAAAAGCTGCAGCCATCGCTTGAAAATGCTTCTTTGGATTCTCCTTGGTGAAAAGATAAAACAACAGTGGAAGTATAAAAAAGAAGTGCAGTGTAAGTCCCGAAGCGATGGTAATCATGTACATTCCCACAGCTTTGAACAGACCAAATCCTGCGGTGGCAACCGCATTAGCGATCAGCCCGAAGACTCCGATGGGGGCAAGTTTGATGATACCGTGAGTCAGCTTCATCATAGCGTGGAAACTGTAATCAAAGAAATTCAGGAGGAATTCATGAGGTTTCCCCTTTAGTTGTGTAATAGCGAAACCAAATGCAATGGAGAAGAAGATAAGAGCAAGAATATCTCCCTCAGCAGCGGCTTGGATGGGATTTGTGGGAATCATCCTGATGATAATATTCCCCAGGGAATCTGGCGGCTGTAGTATTGAGGGATCAAAAGCTTCTGTGTCTCCGGGAATTTCAACGTCCTTCCCGGGTTGGATCATATTTGTAAGCGCCAACCCTAAGAGGATGGCAATCATGGAACTCATAAAATAGTAACCCATTGTTTTGGATCCCATACGTCCAAGACTTTTACTGTCTCCGAGACTAGCAACACCCGTGGTGATGGAGGTGAAGATCAGGGGAACGATAATCATCTTTAAAAGACGCATAAAGATTGTGCCAAGAGGAGCGGCAATAAGAGCCTTGTCCTGAAAAATAAGAGCGAATAGAGCACCTAGTGCCATGGCAATAAGAATTTGCCAGTGTAGTTTTAGTTTTTTCATAGTGCGGCGAATTTACTCTTGCGAAGGGATGTGAAAAAGCTGTAAATTCTGACTGACCGGTCAGTCATATAATGACTTAACAAAAAGAGGAGAAGAAAAAAACAGTGTCTGGAGACAAGGAACAGAAGATTGTTGAAGCAGCCATTCGAGTCTTCGCCCGAAGTGGACTAGAAAAAGGTCGCATTGCCGATATTGCTGAAGAAGCAGGCATCGGTAAGGGAACAGTTTATGAATACTTCAGGAGTAAAGAGGAAATATTTGCAGCCATCGAAAGTTCTGTAATGCAGGAAATGATGAGCCAGCTTGCAGAGCTTGTAAGCAGTGATCTTTCGCCCAGGGAGAAGCTGGAAGCGTTGCTGGAGCAGGGGATGGATGCTATGATTGATATGGGAGATGCTATTCTCATCATGACAGAGTTGTGGGCACAGGCTGCCCGGGGCTTGTGGCATAATTCCGGCGATACTTTTCTGGAAGAGACTTATGATGAGTTCCGAATAATCGTAAAAGAGATGCTAAAGGCCGGGGTAGAAGCCGGACAGTTCCGGGATATGAGCTACGAGGGTGTGGCGGGACTTTTTCTGGCGTTCATGGATGGTCTGGCATGGCAGTATATGCTTATCCGGGACCGCGGAAAGTTTGAGAAAGTAAAGGAAGAGGCAATTCAATCTTTCATGAGAGGAATAAGGAAAGCAGAGATATGAAATTTGAAATGAGAAACACTATACTATTTATGATGATATGCTTATCAGCAGTACGTGGGCAGACTCCGACAGGGGGGACATTGATTGACTACATGACTGCTATCATGTCACCGGAGAACAGCAAGGCTCTCATCAGCCAGCAGGTGATCAAAGCCGATGGCCGCACACGCACATTTGAATTCGAAATGTATTCCGCTGGGAAAGGAGAAAAGGTGCTCATGAGATATGTTCGTCCTTCCAGTGTGCGGGGACAGACGTTTCTTCTGCTTAACGATGGTGACGATATTTGGACCTACTTTCCACGAACACGCCGAGTCCGAAAGCTTGCAAGTCATGCCAAGAAGCAGAAGGTCCAGGGCAGCGATTTTTCCTTTGGCGATTTCTCATCAGAAGAGACGTGGAAAGAGGACTATACGACAGAAAATATTGGTTCTGAAACAGTGGACGGATTTAACTGCTGGAGACTGAAAGCCGTCGCTAAAGCTGATGTGGATGCAGATTTTCCTGAAGTGATTTTGTTTGTGCGAAAAGACAATTATTATCCTATTCAAATAGACTATTTAGATGAAAAGGGGAGAATGGGAAAATCTTTGTATCTTACAAATATTCAAAATGTTGACGGCTATCCCACTGCCAGGCTGTTTACAATGGAAAACCATTTAGAAGGATCTAAAACTATTATGAAGATGACAGAGATCAGCTATAACTGGAATCCACCGGACGGTTTTTTCAGCCAGAGGAATTTGAAGAAATGAAGTTACCACGGAGCCATAGAGACTGGGGAGTTGTCAGTAGTGTTTTCACGTGTGTTATTTTTTTATCTGCCCTGTTACACAATGCCCTAAACGCCCAAATAGATTTTCTGGGATACTTCGAATCGGAGATGGATTACATCCAGCTCTCTGACAAGCAGTACACGTTTGGCTACAACAAACTACGGCTCGATTTTGAATCGCGAGCGGTAGATAATGTATTAATTGCTGGGAACATCAATGTTCAGAAATATCATGGCAAGACGACATGGGACTTCTTCGATTTTCTTCCCTTTGATTCTGTCCAGACAGAAGATAGAGCTATATATTCTATGTCTGTGACTATTCCTGATACGCTCTACTTGGATAATCTCTATTTACGGGCAATTTTCCCAATAATGGATATAACTATAGGCCGCCAGCCCATTTCACTGGGGACGGGCTACGCCTGGAATCCGCTGGACATCTTTAATCGGAAAGACCTTCTTGACCCCACATACGAGCAACCCGGCGTAAATGCGCTGAGGGCTGAGATTCCATTAGCAGGTCGAATGGGTGTGGATTTGATTATTCAGCCGGACAGCACATATAAGATGTCGACCAAAATGGCACAGTTGAAGACCGGGCTGGGCAGTTTTGATTTTACGATGAACTATGCCCAGCAGTATCACCTGTTCCCTTACTGGCGCTTTAGGGATATCATGATAACGCATGACAATCTGGATTTCTTTGGCGGGTCATTTGTTGGGCAAATCTGGGAGTTTGGGCTTTGGGGTGAAGCACTGTGGTCTATGGATAATATGAAGGACTTCGGAGAGTATGTAATTGGTATTGATCACACCTTTGATAACGGTCTATATCTCATGGCGGAATATTTCCACAACTTGCTTGGAGCAACCGAGAGTGAATTAGGCTTTGATCACTATCTTCATTACTATTCCGGTAAGACGCACAGTCTTATGCAGGACTATCTTTTCGTGATGTCCATGTTTGCTATCAGCGATTTCATTTCCTGTACTGTCTTTGCCTTTGGGAACCTTGACGACCAGAGCTTTTCTCTTGTGCCTCAGGTACAGTGGAATGCATTTGAAAATGTGGATATCAGCCTATTGGGAGCACAGTCTATCGGGGATGATGATACAGAATTTGGTTTGCAAGACAAAGCATTGAGATTGCGGTTGAGGGCGTATTTCTGACCGCGAATTAACGCAAATGGGCGCGAATAAAAAATTGATTCGTAAAGAGATTTTGCAAACCATAGAATTAAATTAAAACGGTTAATGTTGAGATTGTTGTGTTTATAGCATTAGCGAAAATTGGCGTTCATTTACGGTTGAAAAATAAAGGAATAAAATTATGACAAAACTGTTAGAAAAAGATCTGGTCTATAAAATTGTAGGTTGTGCCATGAAGGTTCATAGCGGAGTTGGTCCTGGCTTAAGGGAAAAAACATATGAAAAGGGGTTATGCGTAGAATTCGATTTTGAAGGTGTGGATTTTGATCAGCAGGTTGAATTTCCAGTTCACTACCGTGGTGAAAAAATAGATGAATTTATTCCCGATTTGATTGTTAAAAACAAGGTTGTTGTTGAAATAAAAACAGTGGAATCTATTCATAATGATCATAGAGGGCAGGTACTAACCTGGATTATTCATCAGAAAGAAAATATTTGTCACAAGTACAGAAATGAGT
>CAZHRR010000057.1:0-14497 GCA_964534955.1 uncultured bacterium | reverse complement strand
CTTTCACCTTTCCTTCTAAAAGATAGCATGTCTCCGTAACATCGTACTGCCACGGGAATTCTGACGGCTCGCACTCCCAAATGGGGTTTTGTTCCATCTCGGAAATTAGAGCGACTGTTATTCATCTTCCCAACTTGGATATTGTTCAAGGTTTTCACCTTCAGACTCAATCATCCTTGGATAAGTGATACCTTTTTCAATATACTTCTTCTTTCTCCCCTTTTTGATTTTAAACATCCATGAGTCACCAAAATCAAAGTGATAAAATAATTTCGACCCTGCTGCAAGGGGATAGACCTTATTCAATATCGTATCTAATCCTTCTCGTTCATTGAAGGCATATTCATCTTCCTCTCCAAAAACAGCTTCTCTTTTACGCCAGTTCTTTCCGACATTAAACTCGAAAAGATGATCGTTGTCAAAGTCGATTACATCTTGAATGAATAGGTGAAGATCATATAGGTCTAAATCTTCTGGAACTTCTATTACTCTCTTCCATTCAGGCTCATCGTACATATATGGTTCAAGTTCTATTGTTAATGTGTATAGTTCTTTCATTTAATATCTATTGCTATTCGGTTTCATCTACTCTAAAGATGGTAATATACTTTTCAAGGTTCAATGCGGAAAGAATATCTTCCCCTATCATCTTTCTTTTGCTTTTCTCAATATTAAAGCTGAGTCCCGCTTGCAGATATGATGGATAGTCTCTTTTTTTCGGAATTAGTTAAACTATTTTCTTTTTCAACATTGTCAGAACTTGATTCTTTTGATTGACATGATTTCATGATTCTCAATCAAGATCATCCCCATAATCTTCATAATTAAGGTTCAGACATTTTTTTATTTTCGATTTTCTATTATCAATTGTCGATCGTCAATCGAAAATTGACAATTCACTCACCAGTTAACAATAACCAGCTACTACCTACTCCTCCTTAGCCCCCCTACTCCTCTGCTCCTCTACTCACCTACTCCTTCGGCACAAAATATACATCCGTCGGTTTCAGCTTAGACAACCTCCGGAACTTTGCCTCAACGGACATTCCAATCCAGTCCAGCGTAGCATTATCGGGATCTACTCCAATGATCCGAGTCAGCAGGAGAGTATCTACGCCTTCGAACTCGATAAGTGCCAGAACGAACGGTGTTTCCGGCAGGAACTCCTCAGAACCGTACTGACAGACCGTAAAAGCGTGAATCTTCCCCTCTTTTGGCAACTCCACCCATTCTGTCTTGGCGCCGGTGTACATATCGTGACCTCGAGGATTAGCATAGGTATAGCCGCTTTCGGAGTCACTGTTGCCCAGCAGATGCTTATTCATCAGCCCGGCGAACCAAGGCGAATCCTGCCCATAGGAATGGATGTAGTCAATCTGATACGGCTGCTTCATGATGATAGGCTTCGTGTTTTGAAGATCAGAGAGGGAGTCTTCGTTCAGCTCTGTCGGGAACGGAACATTGAACAGGATAGTCCCGTCGTCGGTTTCTTCAATCTTGCGTACAATTCGTTTATCAGACATGACTACTCCTCCTTTTCCAGTATGGATACAGTTACATAAGTTCCCGTGCCGGCGTGACTGTGAATAGCGCCGCGCTTTGCATCGCTGATCTGCAGTTTGTCATCACCGAAGTGCTTGCCGATGGTCTCCTGCAGCTGCCAGATGGCAAAGACTCCCTGCATCAATCCGGTAGCGCCAACAGGATGACCGCAGGCAATGAGTCCACCGGATGGATTAACAGGACAGACAGGTTCATCCACCAGATCGAGTCCGTAATCAATTCCGGGAGTAAACGCTTTTCCGCCAGCGGCAAACTGACCGCCTTCTCCATACCGGCAGAGTCCCATATCCTCATACGTCTGAATTTCCGATGTGGTGTAGGCGTCGTGCAGTTCCACGAAATCTATCTCGCTTAAGGGATCAACGATACCACAGTTTTCGTACGCCTCTTTTGATGCCATTCGGCCCGCACGGAATGAGTGAATACCAGGATAGCGGAAGCCATCTTCCCACAGTTTCTTGTAGTAAGTGCGGTCTTCATAGTTATCTTCCTTCTCCAGCAGGTTGTACTTCATGAAGTCGTCATAACTTTGATGAGGACGATCCGCCATCCGCATGGCGTCTGTTCCACGGCCGATTCCCGGCACCTTCACCTTAGAGATACTCTGGCCGGAGGCTTTCTCCAGCTTGGCGAGTCCCTCTTCACTGGCAAAGATCACCGCCGCCGCGCCGTCACTCATGACACAGATGTCGAGGCGGGTCAGCGGCCACGCAACCATAGGAGCATTCCGGACATCTTCAATAGTCAGCTTCTCGCGTTTCTGAGAGTAGGGATTGTGATAGGCATTCATGTGATTTTTCACGGAAACGTGGGCCATCTGCTCCACAGTAGTACCGAATTCTTTCATGTGCCCCGTGACCATCATGGCGTAGTAGCCGGAGTAAAACCCGCCCACAGGATAGTCGAAGCTCACATCGGACGCAAGAGCGATAAACTCATTTCCCTTCCACGTGTTCACGTGACTCATAGTCTCGAAGCCGTAAGCGATACAGACGTCCATGTAGCCGGACGCTACAGCTTTCCACGCTTCCTGAAAGCAGATGCCGCCGGTGGCTCCCCCCCCTTCCACTCGATGGCTCGGTTTCGGGCAGAGACCGAGATAATCCTGAGCCATAATGCCAGCCATGAGCTGACGGGTGAAGTGATCTGAAAAATAGGATGCCACAGAACCATCCACGATCTCGATGAACTGCTTGTGATCGAGACCGATGTCGGTAATTGCGTAATCGTAGGCCTCCTTTACAATGGCTTGAAACGTCTTGTCCGGTCGAGCCTTGGTAAACTTACTGACACCGCCGGATACAGCATAAACAGGTCGCATTGTTTTACCTCCTTTTAGGTGTGATATGTGCTGTTGAGATGGTAATCATAAAGTGAAATACATAAGGTGTAGGTTGATGAGAATTTCTTAAGGAATAGGGATAATGGCAACACAATACAGCCAGTGAGGAATCAATCTCATGTCTGTCCACTTATGAAAAGTTGTAATACTCTTGGAAAATTACTCCGTCATTTATGGCGGGGTGTGGCTACAACAAAAATGAAGGGCGTCCCGCCTGCCCCCGATCCGCCAGCTGGCGGAGACGGCGGGCAGGCAGCCCAAAACTTGTTAATCGTAATGAAGTGTAGATTAATAGACCTATTCGGAGTGAACTATTACATACTGGAAAACTCGTCATTTCTTTAACATTACATCTGGAATCCTACTCTTTAAACGACTAAATTATTGTAGAAAAGGTTTCATATGATATGTGTTTTTGAATCGTTGAATTTAGAATGAACAGACAACCTACAGGAGAATAGTAATGGGTAGAAAAGGTGTTGAGATACTAGAACTGGATGTAACGCAGCTCATAACAATGTTGAACGAAGCACTGTGTGAAGAATGGTTAGCATATTACCAGTATTGGATCGGTGCCCGGGTGATGGAAGGACCTATGCGCAGCGAAATTGAACCCGAGCTGCTGATTCATGCTGACCAGGAGCTGAACCACGCCGTATTGGTCATACAGAGAATCATACAATTGGGTGGAACTCCTGTACTGACTCCAGCCGATTGGATGAAACTGAGCAAGTGTGAATATGAAGTCCCTGCCGATCCGT
Organism: uncultured bacterium; assembly: GCA_964534955.1. GTDB lineage: Bacteria > Fidelibacterota > Marinisomatia > Marinisomatales > UBA2128 > UBA2128. The sequence continues at coordinate 10,831 of CAZHRR010000057.1, read as the reverse complement.
ACGTTGAAGTTGTGCTTCAACAGAACTTACGTGGAGAGCGATGTGCGATACAGCGGTATCAGTCTGTTGCTGATTTTACTAACGGTAAGGATCATACCACCCATCAGATAGCAACGACAATTCTTAATGAAGAACTGGAACACGAACAGGATATTGAGGATTGGATTGCAGACTTGGACAGACTAAAGGATGATATTCGAAAGCTGAGGATGTAATAATAGATAATTCAGGCTATATTGAAAAAGATATAGTGTAAGCATCCCAGATGTTTAGCTACTTGCCGCCATATACTCGTCCTTAGCTCTATTGAGTTCCTCGATCAACTTTATACGCTGCTGGATCAGCCGGTAGATTAAATCTTTCCGCCGATAGAAAAGGGAAATGAATACGAGATGCTGTCTATAGTTTGCGATTTTTCGGAGGTAAAAGAGAGAATAATTCCCTGTAATTGGAAGTGATATGGCGTAGAATGTGGCAACCAACTTATCGTCGAACAGATACAAGCATAACCAGATTTGTAATGAATAGAAAATTGCAAAAGAACCAATACCCAACATGAGTTTGACTGAAGAAACAAATGTTTCCTGTTTCGTGAAGTATTTTGTAAACCACCTCGGTATTCCATAGGGGATAAAATTATTCACAGATCCCCACAGATATATTGGAAAACCTATAACAAGAAAGAACCAGGATCTCACTCTTTTAGCCGTTCTGACACCCGAACGTTTGGGTGAAAGAAACTCGTCCCTGAGGTTTAGCCTTTCCAACGTCCTGAGATATTTCCGAAGTTCTTCTTCTATCTTACGAGCCCATTTTGGTCGATGTTGATACAGCCATTGAACTGCATTAATAATCCCTTTCGTGGTAAAAAATTCATCCTTATCCGATTTCTTATTCATACCCAGATCAATCATTAACTCCTTTTTGTAGACAGTTTCCAGGGCAGCCACCACACTGCCAAACTCAACTTCACCTACAGTTGTTGTCAGATGTTCTAAGCTGGATCTGATTTCTTCAGTCAATTTGTTCACCGCTTGAACCGGATCATTCAGATAGTCTTCTCGATAATCACCAGGTAGAATCGATCTTCCACATCGGCAATAAACATTACTTCGGGACCGTTCGATGTCAGAGTAGTTTAGTCCAACAGGAACAATCTGCACTCCCAGTTTAAAATCGTTTCGCTCCTCTATACCCAATGCGATTCTTGCTGTCCCTGTTTTTATGCGGTGGATTCTGCGATCAGGTATGCTGATTCCTTCGGGAAAAATCAGAAAAGACCGCCCAGCCTCCAGGAACTCATACAGCTTCTCAAACACTTCTTTATTCTGAGCCATTTTTGACGGGTCGTCTTGCTTTCTGTAAATGGGTACAATGCCTGTCTTTGTTAAAAACCATGAAGCAATCCTGTTGGAAAAGATAGTACTCTTGGCAATAAAGAAGAGCCTTTTTTTGACTGCGTATCCGACAATCAAGGCATCCATCATAGTATTGGGATGGTTCGCAACGAAAATGGTAGGTATATCATAATTCACCTTATCGGCGTGTTCAACTATAATTTTGTTAAAGAACCTGTTTAGAGAGAGAACAGCTAACAGATGAAGAAAAAAATAAAACATCAGAATAGATGGACCTGATGTCTAACCATGATTATCCCCCCAACTTAATTTCGGGCAGTTAAGTTTCCACAGTCAATGCTCTGGATTTTAATACATAACTGAGATAGAGAAAAGGAGTATCAATTGCTGCTACAAATATTTTTAAGAGATAAGTCGAAATAATAATACCGACAACGGTGTCGAACGGCAGCGCTTCAGCTCCTGGAAAGAGAGGTGGCAGAAGTAAAAATGCAAATGTAGTGAATACAACAGAATCAATGAACTGACTGATCCAAGTACTGCCGTTGTTTCGGAGCCAGAGATATCGACCCCCAGTCTTTTTTCTTATCAGATGGAACGCCCAAATATCGTGGAATTGAGAGATCAAATAGGCGATGAGACTTGCAAGGATGATAGCAGGGGCAAAGTCAAAGATTGCAGCCATACCTTCGGCAGCTCCCCAGTCATCACTACTGGCTGAGAATCGTAGGATGAACTGAGACATAATCAGATAAAATAGTGCTGCACCAAATCCCAGCAAGACAGCCCGTCGAGCTTCTTTTTTCCCATAGTGCTCAGCCAGCAGGTCTGTCGCCAGAAATATAGATCCATAGACTACGTTCCCGCCCGTAGCTGGAATTCCGAAAAGAGTGATTTGTTTAGTAACAAAAATGTTAGCCAGTACGATACAAACTGCGATATATCCGTAGAGCCAGTTCCTTCCCATGGAGAAAGCAGCAAGCGTGAAGGCAAGCCCAATTATTGTCTGGATCAGGAAGAGTAATTCGTTGCTCATTCACCTCGCCAGTGATTCTCGAGAGCCTTACGGAAAGCAGCTGGCGGCTTTACTGCTCTACCATCGCGATTCAAAAATGCGTGTACAGTGTGTCCAATTGCTGCGATATCACTTCCCTTAATAACTTCGTAATCAACTCTCAATGTTGACCTGGGCATAGTCTTGAGCATCGTCCTAATTATGAGCTCATCCTCAAACGTAGCAGGATTTTTATATTCACAGTGACTCTCTAAAACCGGCAGATAATATCCATCCTTTTCAATCTCACTATAAGGAAGTCCCAGTTCCCTTAATAGATGCGACCGAGCCGCCTCGAAATATTCGTAATATCGTCCGTAATAGACTCGTCCCATCATGTCCGTATCAGCGTAGATGACACGAGTGATATAATCTACGGAGATCATGATCCCTCCTGCCATTGGCCGATGCGGTTATACTTTTCGTGCCGAATATCGATGAGTTCTTCGGGAGTAAATTGGGATAACAGCTTAAGTTCTTCCACAATAGTATTTTTGACGGATTGAACTACTGCATCCCTGTTGCGGTGTGCACCACCCAATGGTTCTTCGATGATCCGGTCACAAATACCCAATTCCTTCAGATCAGCAGCTGTAACTTTCAGCGCTTCAGCCGCTTCATCAGCTTTTCCAGCATCCCGCCACAGAATAGAGGCACATCCCTCCGGACTGATCACAGAAAACCATGTATTCTCCAGCATAATGAGACGGTCTCCAATCCCTACTCCTAATGCTCCTCCGCTGGCGCCTTCGCCGATTATGATGATAAGAACCGGTACAGGGAGTATTGTCATCTCCAGCAGATTGCGGGCAATAGCCTCAGCCTGTCCCCGTTCTTCAGCACCCAAACCCGGATATGCTCCAGGCGTATCCACAAGACAGACAATGGGCCGCTTGTACTTGGCAGACATCTTCATGATTCTCAGAGCTTTCCGGTACCCCTCAGGTTTAGACATGCCAAAATTCCTGTAAAGATTCTCCTTAGTGTTCTTCCCCTTTTGCTGTCCAATGTATGTGATGTGAATTCCGTCAACTGTCCCAATTCCGGCTACGAGAGATTTGTCGTCAGAAAAGTGACGATCCCCATGCAGCTCGAGGAAATCCGGAGACATCCTTGTAATATAATCCAGTGAATAGGGTCTTCGCGGATGACGGGCCAGTTGGACTCTCTGCCAGCGAGTAAGATTAGAATAAATCTGTTTTATCAACGCCTGTCGTTCTTCTTTCAAACGAATAATTGCAGCACTAAAGTCTTGTTTCCCACCAAGACTCCGGGAATGTAGAGCTTCAATCTTCTTGTCAAGCTCAACAATAGGCTTTTCAAAATCCAATTGGAACTCTGCCATTATTTCTCTGCCTCAGTAATAGTAGGTTGATAATTCTTCTCAAGATATAGGAAAGTAAACAAGCCTGTCAGCAGCACAACCAGAAAAATTGTGTTTGCCAAAACATAATCAAGATTCAGACAAAGGTATCCCACAAGACTAAGAATAAGGGAGGTACCATGCATCATTAAAACCGACCTTTCAACGGGTACACCAAGAGTAGCCAAACGGTGGTACGTATGATCCCTGGAAGCTTTGTGAATTTTTTCTCCTCTTCTAATACGAGATACGATAACCAAAAGCAGATCGAACAAAGGAATAGAAAATATCAAAATAGGGACAAACCAGGAAGAGAGCTGACTGCCCCCTACCGGTGTATAAAGGATCGCCACGGCACCGAGCAGAAAGCCTAAAGTCTGGGCGCCAGAATCACCCAGAAATAGACGGGCAGGATGGGAATTAAAGAAGAAGATTCCGGCGATAGCTCCTAACATGATACCGCAGAAATGGACCAGTTCCATCTGTGATACACTCAACGTAATCACAAGGAAAAACAAGGTTGCTAAAGCGCCGAGACCGGCAGCAAGTCCATCCATGCTGTCAATCAAATTAAAAGCATTTGTCAGGACTATCATCCATACCAGTGTTGTTAATATGTTCAGGATTTCTCCCAATGTTGTTTCGCTCCCGAGAAAAAATTCAGTTGATGTAAAGATCCTCACCTTTACATCGAGGTAAACAAGTAATGCCGCTGCCAGAAGCTGTCCCAGGAGTTTCCCCCACACTGGCAGATGGTGATAATCATCCCATACTCCGAATGTCAGGATAATCCAAGAAGCTGCTACCAGACTCATGATGTCACTGTCAATATCACCGGGAGCTAAAAATAAAACCGCAGTTATTGTCATAACCATAACCAATCCGCCTGTTAACGGCATCGGCTTCGTGTGGAGCTTATGGTCGGCGCTTCCCGGATGATCAATCAGCTTCAGCTTAGGTGCCAAACGGATACTGATGTAAGCCAACAACAACGAAAAAATGAGAGAACCCAGCATTATCCTGAAAATATCGGCTATCTGCACAGTTGTGATCATCCTATCTCCGGACAGTTTCTCGTATAACAGTCGTCAACAGTTTACCAAGCATAGCTGAATAGAACAAGCCGTTGACTAATGGCAAATAATCTGCTGCAAAGTGCTTCTTATACAACAGGAAGTATGAACGGTGCCATTCGAATAGTGATCTGTATATAAATGCCGCAGATCCTCCTCGACCAGTATCATGAACTACCCGAGCTTCGGGAACATAGAAAATTTCCCATCCGGCAGCTTTCGCCCGGAAACAGTAATCAGAGTCTTCCTGATAGGCAAAAAAACGTTCATCGAAGTAACCGACCTTATCAATCACAGCTCGACGAATCATCATGCACGAACCTGATACGCCGTCAACCTCCGAGTTACTGTCTTCATCCAGGTGGGACAAATGGTAACCCGTGTATTTGCTATTATTGGGGAAACGCGCAGCAAGTCCGGAAAAATAACTGATCACATTCCACGGACGGGCAACACCCCTGCGGCACGATTTCTGGAATGTGAGGTCTCTATTGAGCACCTTCGGTCCACAGATTCCAATCTCGGGGTGCAAATCGAGATAGCGGGCTAATGCGGCTACAGCAGATGATTCTACGAAGGCATCAGGATTAAGAATCAGCAGGTAATCACCCTCAGCTTCCTTCATAGCTTTATTCATTGGGATTGTGTAGCCTTCATTTCGTGAATTTATTATCAGGTTAACCGAAGGGTGTTTTTCCCTCACCATGTTCTCAGTATCATCAAGAGAGTGATTATCAACCACGATTACCTGCTTAATCGCAACTCCTTGGGATTTCTCCAGCGATGTCAGACAACGGTCGAGGTACTTAGACGCATTTAATGTAACAATACAGACCGCAACCTGCTTTTGCGATACTTCAGGAATGAGGAGCCCTCCGTACTGGGGATGTTACTTGTTCCACCCAAAGATCCTCCACAGGCGCAATCTCCAAACCATCAGTATAGCTTCGAGCATAATCTGCTTGCTCATTTTAGACTCACCCACAGTACGATCGATAAAGATGATGGATACTTCCTTTATACGAAAATCTTTGCGCCAGGAGCGGAATGTCATCTCTATCTGAAAGGAGTATCCCTGGGACTTAATCCTGTTCAGGTCGAGGGCAGCCAATACTTCACGCCTCCAGCATTTGAAACCGCCTGTAGCATCACGGATGGGCAATCCTGTAACGAGTCTGGAATAGAGATTGGCACCATAACTGAGAATTAATCGCCGGATAGGCCAGTTGACAACACTAATACCATTGAAATAACGACTGCCAATCACCAGGTCCGCTTCCTGCAGTCCTTTAACCAATCGAGGAACATCCTCAGGATCGTGGGACATATCTGCATCCATCTGAACAATGGCTTCGTAATCCCGCTGAAGAGCCCACTTGAATCCAGCACAGTACGCCCTTCCCAGACCCGCTTTCCCGGGTCTTTTCAGTAGATGAAGATTAGGATATTCATTCTGCAGAGATTCGATATAATCTCCTGTACCGTCCGGAGAATTGTCATCAACAACCAGTACGTGGTAATTACTATCAATCTTATAAAGCTGTTTGATCAATTCACCTACATTCTTGCGCTCATTGTATGTAGGTGTAACAACAACAGTTTTCAAGCAATTACCCCCTCTTTTACTTTTCGGAGGCAATAGTCAACGCCATACGTACGAATACCGATAGTCTCTTCAATCTTATGAGTGGTTAATCCTGACCTGAGAGGCCTATTGGCATCCTGGTTTAACTCGTCGGTGGAAATCCTTTTTATAAGTGACGAATCAAGTTTGAAAACCTCTGCAATCCTTAACGCAAACTGAAAACGGGAAATAAAATCGGCTCCTCCATAATGGAACAGTCCTTCACTGTTCATCACGATAAGCAATTTAATCGCTTCGGCAAGGGCACCAGTCCAAGTAGGATTACCATACTGATCATCTACTACCCTGATTTCATTTCCGGATTCAAGAGATTCTGTAACCCAGCGGACAAAGCTCGCCGGAGATCCTCCAGCCCCATAGAGTACATTTGTCCTGACAATAACCCATGAATTGCGCCCTCCCCTTATTGCATTCTCAGCGGCGAATTTACTCTTTCCATAAAAGTTTATAGGAGAGGGAATAGCATTTTCAGTGTAGGGACCATTTTCCCCTTCAAACACATAATCTGTAGAAATGAAAACCATCCTGGCATCACTTCCGGCTATAGCCTCAAGGAGATGTTCAGTTCCTCTCACATTAATGTTCCAAGCCTCTTCCTTCTCACGCTCACAGCCATCCACGTTTGTTTTGGAAGCAAGATGTAATAGAAAATCGGGTTCATATTTCCCTACCACCTGCTGAACCACTGCCTTATTTCGTATATCCATTTCTACAACTGGACAGGCTGTAAGAGTTTCAGCAGGGATTTTGCGAGCGGTGGACAGAATTTCGAAATGCGGCTGCAGCTCCTCGACTACACTTCTGCCGAGTTGCCCTGTCGCTCCCGTTATCAGTATTCTCTTACTCATTACTCTCTGTCACATCGTCTTTGTTTGACTTATCAATTTAAAAAGGAGGTCTCAGAAGTCCGACTATTTCACCTTATTCAGTTTAGTTTCTGTAAGATGCTTCTGTCTTTTCCATGTATTCCAAAGGGACCATATCACAAGCAGCATGATAACACTTCCAGCAATTAGGATAACCTTACCAATTGATATCCTGCTGGGTTCCTTATAATCGATTGTAAATGTACAGGCCATGGCTTCCATTTCTCGAAGAAACATCAGTTTCTTTCCATTAGGATTGAAAAGAAGCATATTCAGGTGAAATAATCGTTTAGTGGCATCTTCGTAAAAAATGTACGAAATAAAAGGACCACCTCCAGCGGCTGACTCTGATGCTGTCTCCCAACGACCCTCCACTCGCCATACATCACGATCATTAATTCTTATTTTACTGAAATTCCACGGTCTCAAATCTGTCTCTACAAATTGATAGCCGCTAAAAAACCGTTTTGCCAGATTAATGATTTTACTTTTTACAGAATTTTGATGAGGGGTAATCCCATCCGATTCATCAGTCCAATGAACTGTAAACCACCGGCGTGGGAAGTCCCTCCCTAATTGAAGGAAATTAGCCAGCCGATCTTCCTGAATAATTATGAAATCATGGGGCACACGGACAGCCCAATCGTAGCGATTGAATATATCTACTGAAATATCCGTCTGTTCATTAATTTCGTAAAGATGCTCTTTTATTCGCTCAAGATAACGGGCATCAAATTGATCAAATAGCCAATTACCTTTTAATTTAATATTGTCCTGAAGATCTTTAAGACTGCTTCCTTTAACAATAGCCACCACTTGACCAAGAGCAAATACGTCATCCGTAACCCACACTTGATCATCTCCAACATATGTTCCCAGCTTACCGTCTGATATGAGTTGCTTGATCAAACGATTTCCGTTATCATTAATTCCATCAGCAAGTGCGAAAATTATGATATTATGTCGCTTCTGAAGTTCATCAAACTGTGATGGATCCCGGTAACGTATCGTATAATATGGCTCCTGTTTTACATCTATGGAATTACGAGATAATACCTCCCCTACCAGTTCTTTGGCTTCTTCAAGGTCGTTCTTGGAAACAAAAATCTGGATTTCGTTTTCCGGTCCATCTGCCCAGGGAAGATACTCACCGCAGCTGGAGGAAATCATCATCACAACCATAGTAATGATAACTATTCTAATCATTATTGAACTTTTCATTGCTCCACACTATAAAAGTTGACTGTCGCTTCTCGATTACAACATCTTTTACCAATATCTTCACTTCATCTCCCATACGATAGCGAACACCACTATTTCTACCTGTCAGACTAAAGTCCTGTTCATTAAAATAGAAGTGATCCCTCTCAAGTGAATCTGCATCCACAAAACCTTCAACCAGAGTATCTTTCAACTCCACGAAGAAGCCTCTTCCTATCACTCCGGAAACGATGCCATCAAAAGTTTCTCCAATCCGTTCTGCAAGCCAGCGAATCTGTTTTAACCGTATGTAATCCCTTTCAGCTCCCAGCGCTGTAATTTCGGATTCTGTACTCGATTTTGCCACTCGAGAAAGTGTTTTCTTCAACGGCGGTTTTTGTGGTCCATCTTGAGCACTCAGGTAATGTTTCATAAGCCTGTGAACCACAAGATCCGGGTACCTTCGAATTGGGGATGTAAAATGTGTATAATGTTCGAATGCCAGACCATAATGACCTCTGTTTTCGGTATTGTAGATTGCCTTTGTCATGGTTCTCAAGGCGATATTCTCGATGAGTGCCCGATACGGCGAGTCCTCCACCAGGCTCAAGATTCTCCGGAATTCACGGGATGATAGTTCTTTCGGACGGGATTTGATGAGATTCAGGCGCCTTAGCAAATCAACAAAGTTTTCCATATCTTCTCGAGGAGGCTTGTCGTGTATCCTGTAAATGAACGGCCTGTTTTTTGAACCGTCAAAAGGTACATTCTCCGCCACCACTCGATTAGCAAGCAGCATAAAATCCTCCACAATCCTATGACTCTCGAGCCGTTCTCTATGCTGAATCTCGTGAGGAATACCACCTTTACGGAAAAGAAAAATCGGTTCAGGAATATCAAAATCTATGCTGCCGGCGTCCTGCCGGTGCTTCTTAAGAATTCTCGCTACTCTGCGCATAGCCAAGAGTGTCTTGGCGTAACGGGACTTCTGCTTTCCATCGAGAATCGCCTGTACTTCACGATAGGTAAAGCGATGTGTGTTGCGTATCACTGAAGAGTGATATTTCCAATTGACGATCTTACCGCTACCGTCGAGTGTGATTATAAGTGATGACGCTAGCCGGTCTCTATCCGGAAGCAAAGAGCAGACGCCAGCAGATAGATTCTGAGGAAGCATGTGGACAACTCCTTCGGCGAAGTAGACGGAAGTTCCACGGTTCCGTGCTTCACGATCCAGAGCCGACCCCGGCTTTACGTAGTGACTAACATCGGCTATGTGGACTCCAACGGTCACCTTACCATTTTTGTGCTCTTTCAACGAAATGGCATCATCAAAGTCCCTGGCTTCCTTCGGATCAATTGTAAAACAGACTGTATCGCGAAGGTCAACCCGATTAGGGATTTCTGCAGTGATATCTTTCTCAGTAAATCTCTCAGCTTCCATTCGGACAACTTCTGGGAATTTCGGATCTAAATCGAATGCACTGCAGACGATCTTCATATCATCATGAGGATTCTGTGTTGAACCGATAATCTCTTCAAGTTCCACATGGATAGCACCGCGACCTCGTCCCCAGTCTCGTACATTAGTAACAATGGCATCACCTTCACGAACCTCACCGGATCCTTCACCCACTATCCTGATACCGCGCCGGGGAGTCACCGGTTCAATGCTGAGGTGTGGTTCTCTCCTCTGGAAAATCACCGTGCCCACAAAGCGATTCGTCCCTCGTTTCACAATCCTGACTACTTTCCCCCGTGGACCGCGAGAATAATCTTCAGGAAGCAGAGCCACTTCCACTGTGTCTCCATTCACGGCGCCGCCCAGATCCCGCATGTTGATGAATATGTCATCTCCATCGTCAACTAAAAGAAAACCGAAACCTCGCTGCGTAAGTTCAAGTTTTCCTCGAAGTTTTGTTAGTCCACCACTCCAGCAATATCCCCTTTTCTTGACGCTGACTATCTTCCCCTCCTGCACAAGTTGACGAAGAGCTCTTCTGAATTCAGCTTGTTCCTTTTGGGAAATTCTTAAAAGGCGCTGTACCTCACGTTTGTTGTAGGACGAGTGCGGATGTTTGCGGAAATATCTAAGTATCTTTTCTTTCATAGTTTGGTTTATCAATCTGCCACTCCATAGGGCACAGCCTCCTTCGTAGATCCTGCGGACACTTCGTGAAGTCCCCTCTCTTATGAATAGAGGGTAAAAAACATGCAAAAAATAACGGTTGTTTCTTCCCTCTCTTTCCAAGAGAGGGACAGATCTGCCTCC
>CAZHRR010000056.1:0-14510 GCA_964534955.1 uncultured bacterium | reverse complement strand
CGGTTTTATTTTTTCCGATCCAATAAAAACAATAACTTACGACACATAATTGGCATACCGGGTAGAATATGTAGTGCCACAGAAGAGGCAATATATATTTGACTCACCGATGGTAATTATTAAATTACGACAGTGCCATCAGGAGACAATTATGTTTGTTCGTATCAAACAATCCGGTAGAAACGAATACCTTCAACTTTGCGAGACACGCCGTGAGGGGAATAAGGTCAGACAGCGTGTGATTGCTACACTTGGACGGTTGGATGAGCTGCAATCCAAAGGAAGGATTGAAACGCTCGTCCGTTCCCTGTCCCGCTTTTCGGAAAGAGCGCTTCTGATTCTTTCGGGGAAGAGTGATCCCAAGGCTCAGTCCAGGAAGATCGGTCCTGCGCTGGTTTTTGAGCGTTTATGGAACCAGACCGGCATTAGGGATATTCTGATCAGGTTACTGCAAGACCGAAAGTTTGGATTTGATGTGGAACGGGCGATCTTTCTCATGGTACTGCATCGGTTGATGGTATCCGGTTCTGATAGCTTTTGTTATCGTTGGAAGCGTGACTACCAGATAAATGGTGCGAAAGGTCTTGAGTTGCATCATTCCTATCGTGCCATGGCATTTTTAGGGGAAAAGCTCAAAGATCAGAGAGATGCGACCCCGTTTTCTCCCCGCAGGGTAAAAGATGTCGTGGAGGAAGAGTTGTTTGTAACCAGGCGTGACCTGTTCAGTAATTTGGAGATGGTCTTTTTTGATACCACCTCTATCTATTTTGAAGGGATGGGCGGTGAAACGATAGGGCGAAACGGACACACCAAGGATCACCGGCCGGACTTGAAGCAGATGGTTGTGGGAGTCGTACTGGACAATCAAGGTCGACCGCTGTGTTGTGAGATGTGGCCTGGAAACACGACCGATGTAAAGACCCTGATTCCGATCGTGAAACGCATGAAAAAACGGTTCGGGATTCAGCGTGTTTCTATTGTAGCTGATCGGGGGATGATCAGTCAGGAAGTCTTGTCCTGGTTGGAAAGTCCTGAAAATAATATGGAATACATTCTGGGTGTCCGTATGCGGAAGGTTGTGGAAGTGAAACGGAATGTATTAAGCCGCCGGGGACGCTATCATGAAGTGTTTCCGGAAAAACAGAAGAGTAAGGATCCGTCTCCGTTGAAAGTGAAGGAAGTCCGTATTGATGACCGCCGCTATATTGTCTGTTTGAATCCGGCTCAGGCTCGGAAGGACGCAGCGGATCGGCAGGCTATCTTAGAATCCCTGGAACAGGCGCTAAAGCAAGGGGCCAAAACGCTGGTTGGGAATAAGGGGTATCGGAAGTATGTAAAGATAGAAAAAAACAGTGTGTCTATTGATTTGGATAAAGTTAAGACTGCAGAACGATTTGACGGGAAATGGGTACTGCGTACCAATATGAATTTATCACCGGCAGAAGTTGCCCTGCGGTATAAGGAACTCTGGATGGTAGAACAGATTTTCAGGAAGGTGAAATCACTGCTGGTAACCCGTCCCGTTTACCATCAGCGGGATGACACCATTACCGGGCACGTGTTCTGCAGTTTTCTGGCGTTGGTCCTAATCAAGGAGTTAGAGGATAAGCTGGCTCAATCAGGTTTTTACTTTGAATGGGAAAAAATCAAGCAGGATTTAAAAGCATTGGAAGAAGTAATCATTGAGGAAAACGGTAAGAGGTTTGTTTTAAGAACGGAATCTAAAGGAATCTGTGGAAAGGTCTTTCAGACAGTTGGTGTGGCGTTGCCTCCAACCATTCGGGAACTGTAAAAACCGATAAAAATGGAAAATGTAGTGCCAAGAGCTTTTTGTATTCCTGTAAGTGCAATTATTGTTGAACTTAGTTTTTACAACTGTAAAAGATCAGTAAGAGGTAGGCAGAGCCCCGGTTTTGATCAACTTTGTCTTTTGTTCTCGGCAAGCTCATCTGCCTCCTTAGATCATACTCGATGCATCAGATAAAATCATAGTTATTCCTAAAAAACAATTAGTAACAGTAGTTAAATAATTCTTTTCGACAGTAACATAGAAAGGTATGAATGTCAAGAATTTTTTCGCTCCAGGTTTTACTGGTAACCGATTATCAGTATAACTTCCGGATTTAATCTGACGCAAAGTCTGTAACCATTCAGTCTTGGGTAGATTATTTTGTTCAGCATAGGAATCAGCGAGCGACTAAAGCCGCCCGCCTGCTCCTGACAACGGAGGGCGGGCAGGCACGCTTAATCAAATAAACCCCCATAAATGGGACTGTCTCCCAGACAGGACGCTTTAGCGTCCTTTTTTAGATTTAGCGTGTTCATTCATGGACTCGCAGAGGGAATACGACGTGTAAAGAATACGATGAAAGCTGAATCCGTTGATGTAATGTCTCGCCTATAACCTGCCATGATATTTCGGGGAAACTCCAGTTCCGATTCCTCTTGAGAGTAGCCCCATTTCTCTATATTTTCCATATGATGTTCTCATTCAGATATATAGGACTTCTTCTCTTCCCATTGATGCTTGCCGCTCAGTTCGGTACCGTAGCTGTTTCAGTGGATGACAGTCAGTTAAAAGAGAACGACCGGCGTGTCACTCAAGGGATCGACGAGCAAATTCACTACTTTTTCATATCCACACAATGGGATGATGAATACAGCGATTTGGAGATTCCTCTGACGGTCCAGCTCTTCTTCCAATCCGTAGCTGATAAAGGCGGCCAGCGGCTTTACGGCATACAGTGTCTTTTTACCAACGGCAGCGACCAAAGATATTTTGCAAAGAGCGTACAGTTCCCCTATTCACAGGGTCAGGGAGTCTCTTACTCGCCGGTGATTTTCGATCCCTTGGCAAGCTTCCTTGAATATTTCGGTGTTCTAATTCTGGCCGGCGAAGCAGACACATATAATATTCTGGGCGGCACTCGGTTTTACGAACGAGCCCGGGAAATTGCTCTTCGCGGGATGTCGTCCCAGTACACCCGCGGGTGGCGGCAGAGAAGTGAAACGGTGGACATCCTAAGTAAAAATAAACCCCTGCGGATTGCTAAGTTTCATATTTACGACGGTTTGGCTTACCTGAATGAAAGAAACCCAGCCGAAGCCGCAATTGCTTTTGACAAAATGCTGGCCAGTCTGGAAGAAAACTACCTTCAGGCGCCTCGGGAGCACTACACATCCATCTTCCTGGATGCTCATGCCCGGAATCTCGCTTCCCTACCCCGATACATACCCAACCGCAAGAAAATCCTGAAGGCAATGATCCGGCTCGACCCGGACAACGAAGATACTTACCTTCAGGGACTCGGAACCAAGTCCCGGTAACGGCGCTTGCGGCGTAAGTAATAGTCCAAAACCACACTCCCCACATATAATTTACCCATCATCTCCCGGTCGTTCAGCTTGCGGAGTGAGCGTACTCTACAACGGCGGCGGAATATCAGACCCGGGTGGATGAGGATCCATCCCAGTGATTTGAATACCGCCAATATGTGCGAAAAATCAAGAAGTGCTGCGGCATAAAAAACCGTCACAAACTCCAGGGCAAAACGGATGGGAAACAGATAGAGTGTCATGGGAAGATTGTAATTGGAAAGCAGCATCAAGAGTGAGTTCCGGTGATTGAGATATTTTTTCCAAGGTGAATCCATGGGGAGCGTAGCAGCATTCCGGTGATATACCACAGACTTTGGCGCTGCCGCTACACTGTATCCCATCAGGTGAAACCGCCACTGGAGATCAATCTCTTCCTGATGTGCAAAAAAGCTCTCATCAAATCCTCCACTCTCCTCAAATACCGTTCGTCTGACGAGAAAAGCTGTTCCTGACGCCCAGAATATCCTGTCAGCATTATCATACTGTCTATTATCTTCTTCCAGTGTAAGAAAGAGTCGACCCCTGGCAAACGGATAGCACAGAACATCAAGAGCGCCTCCGGCGCCTCCGGCATAGTCAAACTTATTCCGCTCAAAATAGTTGAGGATTTTCGGCTGAACTGCCGCAACGGATTCATCCGCAATAATAGTCTCTACCAACGGTTCGATCCACCCCGGTTCGTGGATTGTGTCGTTATTCAGGAACAACAGAAACTCGCCGCCGGCTGCCGCTGCTCCCCGGTTACATCCTCCGGCATAGCCATAGTTATCACTGCAGCGCACCAGATTAATATCCGGATGATTCTCCGCGACCCAATCAGGACTGCCGTCCGAGGAAGCATTGTCCACTACTACAATTTCAAGATGGGGATAAGTTGAGTGCTTCAAGGAATCGATGCAATCGGAAAGAATCTCGATCCCGTTCCAGTGAGGAATTATTACAGAAACCAGTGGGAGTTCACCTCCGCCTGAGTTCAATGCAGCTATGGTTTTTTGGTCAATTCCTGCTGATATGACAACAGCAACTGACGGGCCAAAGTGTTTTCAGGATGGTTTTTACTGAACTCATTCAGGATCTGCGTCAGGCTGCCGATGATACTCTGTGAAGACCCCCCACGAAGTAATAAGCGATTTAGATCATCCCTCGACAAATCTGTTTCATAGGCCTCCAGTACAGCGGCTGCCTTTTCTTCCTCGCCAAGTACATCGTATATCTCCCACACACCGATTGCAATAGGATCTGCCGGAGGTAAAATCTCCATGGGCAGCAGCCTGTTCATGAGATCAATGGTGGCAAGAGTATTAGCACCCTCAGGGCTTGCATTCGCCAGACTGTCTAGAACTGCACGAGACTTGGCGATACGTCCTCCCAGGTAATCAAGGAGTGTATCAGCCTCTGCTCCTCTATCACCAAAAGATTCTACATCTGCGGCAAGCATTTCGGAGAAAAGGAGGTCGTACCGTTCAGGAGAATTCCTGAAACGTGTAAAATCCTTGGTAGCTAACTGCAGGAAGGAACTCCGCCAATTCCGGGTCAGTTTGACGTCAGTAGTCTCATTATAATAAACATCGGGATTATCAAGATTACGATACTTGTATCCAACCTTGTATTCTCTACTCCAATCATCGTCAACTACAGTCGTCAGGTTCTCCCTTATTTTCTTGTAATTCAACCTTCCACCAGGACGGGAACCAACACGGAATGCCAACCCTTCCATTTTCAGGTATCTGTTGAGATTGATCATATTGCTCGGGGATACAGTGGAAGCAAAGTAAACAGGATACTTCCAGTTACCTTCTTCATCTACCTGACGGGCAGATTCATTCAAGATATGAACAATCATCAGGTCTTGGACCCGGATTCCCCTTCTGCCGGAAAAGGTCGGTTTCATGGTCCACGATATCTTCTGACTTCCATCTCCGACAGGAAGCTCAATCTTTGTATCCTGCCAGGGAAGGGTCCCCAGGTAAACGGGTATACTACTCTTGTTTTTTCCTGTACCGTACGGTACGACATTGTATTCAACCAAATCATAGTCGAAACTGGTAATTTCTGATCCGTTGAGTTTTTTCTTCCCCTCACTCTGCCGTGTACTATTCACAACCTTTAATCCAAGCTGGCGAAGCTCTTTTTTTACTTTTTCCGACCTTTCACCTACTGGAAAACTTTTGAAGGTTAGCGTGAATTCTTCTTCAACTTTTCTCTTCCCTTTCGACTTCACCTCAAAGATGCCATGAACTTGATACTGTTTCTCCAACGAATCGCTTATCTTCATGGGAGTTATGGGTCTGTGAAGTTTTTCATCAGTAATTATTTGTTCATCGGTCAAATTGATAAACCGTTCGCCCTCTGGCCGTGAGTCTCGTAACTGTCGGATGTACCACGGTGTGTTGAGAAGACTCAGGTTAGCCACTGTCACATCTTTCCGGATTTCTTCCACCTCCTGGAGATACCATAATGGAAAGGTATCGTTGTCACCGTTGGTAAAAATGATTCCATTCGGTTCACACGTTTGCAGGATGTTATAGGAGTAATCCCACGGCAGGTAATTTCCTGTACGATCGTGGGTATGATAATTGGCGAAAAGCATCACTCCTGGCACAACGAGAAGCAGAATCAGACCTGTACCCAGTGCAGCATGAATTCGGAAGGGCTTCTCACGGAATATCGTAAGCATTCGCTCTATGATGGCGGAAGCTCCAATTCCCACCCAGATTGCAAAAGCCAGGAAGCTGCCCACGTAGGAATAGTCCCGTTCGCGCGGCTGCGGGTCAGGCTGGTTCAAATAGAATACGATGGCTACACCTGTCAGAATAAAGAGTGCCAGAATAGATAAAGCTTGAAATTGATCCCGATTGAAATGATACACCATCCCAGACAATCCCAAAAGAAATGCCAGAGGAATACCAAACTGGAACCAGTCCACGCCGTCCTCTGTGGGTTTGGCCTCAAACTTACTCACTGCCGCTTCTACTGAAGATCCCCGTCCGGCAAACTGCCACAGAAAATATCGCCAATACATCTTCTTGACCTGATACCGCCAGAAGTAATCGAAATCAGATGAGTAATTTCGGTAATTTTTAATATGATTGCCCTGCCGTGAACCGCGCCGTGGGAACAACGTCTTCGTATCTATAGCGCCGCTATTGTTGTTGAAAGTCTTTCCCCGGAACAGGTCCGTGTTTCCGTACTGCTCACGCTCGAGGTAGCTGATCGCTGTCTGTACAGTCTCGGGATCATTTTCATCAATGTTGGGATTTTGAGAAGATCGCACAAATATAATCTCGTAAGATGAGTATCCGATGATAATCAGGAGAAGAGAGGCCGCTGCCAAGCGAATGAGATTCTTCTGTGCAGCGCTAATACTTTCTGCCAGAGCAAATAGTCCGGCTACAATAAATACGCCAAACAGCAGAACTGCACCAATAACGATATTGGCTTCATTCGTGGCCATAATCGTGGAAAATGTCACGGCTATTTTTGGCAGACCTTTGATTATCCCCAGATAAATAATAAGAAAGATGGCAAGAACAATACCCATTAGAGCAGTAAAAGACGGCCAACTGAAGTTCCGTTTACGGAAATATATTATCATAGCCATGAACGGAATTGCCAGGAGATTCAGCAAATGCACACCAGTAGAAAGTCCTAAGACATAAGCGATAATGAGAATGTAGCGATCGCTTCCCGACTCGTTGGCTCGCTCTGCCCAATGAAGTACGAGCCAGACTACCAGAGCGGTAGAGAGAGTGCTTACGGCATAGACTTCCGCCTCTACTGCATTAAACCAGTGACTGTCAGTAAAGGCGAAAACAAGAGCGCCTATTACTCCGCCGCCGAAAGCGATAATCTTATCTTCCAAACTTATGATGTGACCTCGCCAATGCCGGACAAACTGGACGATGATCAGATAGAGGAGCATGACCGCCAATGCACTGGTGATGGGCGAAATCATGTTCACCCGGAAAGCGACATCGCCGGGAATCGGCAAGAGCGAGAAGAAACGTCCCAGAATCAGGAAAAGCGGTGCTCCGGGAGGGTGTGGAACTCCCAATCTGTAAGACGTAGCGATGAACTCTCCACAGTCCCAAAACGAGACCGTCGGAGCCATCGTGGAATAATATACCAGAAAACTGAAGAGAAAAACCAGTCCTGCCAGTAGACGGTTTAAACGTTCAGGCGCTATCACTTTTCAGTAGCTTCCTCTTCATCAGTTTTATCAACCTTTGTTTCTTCAGATTCTTCCGGCTCATCTTCTGCTTCATCTGATGATTCCGTCTCAGATTCCTTTTCCGGCTTCTTCCGCTCTTCAATATAGTTGAGCTTCAGGTCGCCCAGAGTGGACTGAAGGAATTTCTTCTCAGTCTCATTGAGGTTATCTTCCATCCGCCGCTGAATCATATCCAACATATCAATGGAGTAGGAAGCTTGCTCCAGATTCCGTTCAATTTTATCAGTAACGGGATTCTTAATCTTGCCTAATGCCACCCAGGCACTGCTGGCAAATGAGGATATTAAACCTGCGAATAATTGTTCATCAGTTCCGAACTTTTCTTCGGGCATATCTTTCTCCTATGAAATGTTAACATACTCTAACATCTGCTGATAATCTTCCAGAAAACGATTTCGTATCCCTTTATGTTCCGATTTTCTTAATTGAGGATCACCTTCAACTAAATCGAAAGCTTCCCTGCGGGCTTCCTTTATGATAGGTCCGTCAGTAACTATATCTGCAATTTCCCAACGCATGAATCCGTGCTGACGGGTGCCGTAGAACTCTCCAGGGCCGCGTAATTTAAGGTCTTCATCAGAGATTTCAAATCCGTTCGTCGTGCTGGATATGATGTCAAGTCTCCGGCGAGCTGTAGCTGTCATTCCGCGCTGAATCAATATGCAGTATCCCTTCTCAGTTCCCCTTCCAATACGTCCTCGCAGCTGATGCAGCTGAGTCAGCCCAAACCGTTCGGCATTCTCGATCAGCATGACCGTGGCGTTGGGAACATCAATACCCACTTCAATAACTGTTGTTGACACTAGAATCTGAATCTCGTTCCTGCCGAATGCGTCCATGATCGAATCCTTCTCGTCCTTTTTCATCCGGCCGTGGATGAGAGCAAGCTTAAGCTTTGGAAATACCTTTTCCGCCAGGAAGCTGAACCCATCCTCTGCCGCCTTGAGATCGAGCTTCTCAGATTCTTCAATAAGCGGATAGACTACCATACACTGACGACCTTTCTTTACCTGATCGTGAACAAACTGATATACCTTCGGAACCTTATCTTCAGTTACTACCCTTGTCGTTACAGGAATTCTGTATTTAGGCATTTCATCAATCACGGACAAGTCTAAGTCTCCATGATACGTAATAGCCAGCGTTCTTGGGATGGGTGTAGCCGTCATCACCAGCATGTCAGGATTCATTCCCTTCTGCGCCAGAGCACCTCTCTGAACGACGCCAAACCTGTGTTGTTCATCAATAATCGCCAGCCCCAAATCTGCAAATTCAACATCCTCCTGGATTAGCGCATGTGTCCCCACTACTACCTGGATGCTGCCGTTTTTAACACCATCCAGAATCTGCCTTCTCTCCTTTGCAGGTTGATTCCCAACCAAAATAGCTGTCGTTATCTGTGCGCTATCGAGATACTTGCGGAAGACATTGTAATGCTGATGTGCGAGAATTTCAGTAGGAGCCATGATCGCTGCCTGTGCTCCGTTTCCTACAGTAATAGCCACAGCCAGTATGGATACAATGGTTTTGCCAGAACCTACGTCGCCCTGCAGCAGCCTGTTCATGACGTGCGGTGAAGCCATATCCTCTCTAATCTCTTTCAGCACCCTTTTTTGCGCATTGGTCAGTTCAAACTCCAGAGCATCGTAGATTAACTTTATGTACGGCCCAGCTTTTGATAGTGACCGCCCTTTCGCCTCAGTAATCCCCACTTTACGGAGGGCCATCAGGAGCTGAAGGAAGAAATGTTCGTCAAACTTCAGGCGACGGCTGGCTGCATCCAACTGCTCAAGATCTGAAGCAAAATGAATGTATTCGATTGATCTGTCAAGGGGAAGCAGATTCAGACGATTCCTGAAACCATCTGGGAAAAAATCGTCACTGTCGCCACCAAACTTCTTCAAAGATGCCCGTATTATCCGGCGAAAACCACGGCTGTCCAAACCGACTGATTTCAGTTTCTGCCCCGAGGGATAGAGCGGTATCACAGCGCCTGTGTTCAACGGTTCGCGCTCGTCCTCACCAAGCTTGTCATATTCCGGATGCACGAGTTGATATCCGTTATAGAATTCTACTTTACCATGAAAGGCTACTTGGTCTCCCACGGAAAAAATTTTCTGTACATATTGAATACCGTTAAACCAGATACAGTCGAGCATCCCGGTGCCGTCACTAACAATAAGCTGGTAGTAGTTTCGTTTCCGGGCTTTCCGCACTCCCGCTGCTTCCACTTTGGCTACCACTGTTGCTGTAGTTTCCACCTGAAGATCACTAATGGCAGTGATAGTCGTCCTGTCAAGATGGCGCCGGGGGAAATAATAAAGCAGATCCTTAACTGTCTTTACGCCGACTTCTGCAAGAACTTCAGCTCTTTTCGGGCCTACACCCTTTACGAATTGTACGGAGGTATTAAGGGAAGATTCTGTAGAATTATTCAAGTTAAATTAACAGTTAAGCATATTCACAACTCGATGACAATTCCTCGGAAGGAACCGTTTACTTCCAATCCTTCCGATAAGTATAAGATATGGTCTGTTTGCTCCCGGGCTCAACTTTGAGTTCAAATTCAATCGTCTGGGCATCTATTTTGTGGTAGGTGTGGGACGGTTCCCGAATAACCCAGTCACCATAGATATGCTCGGTTACTTTAACAGAAACTGCATCGTCTCTCCCATTGGTTATTACCACTTCGATAACCGCCTCTTCACTCTTCTTGAGCCGTTCATAATTAATGACTTTTCGTTGGCCGCGAACTTTGTTGGCTCGACCGGCAATCACCTCAGCCTCATCCCCTTCCGGAATCTGATCGAGCTTATCCTCCCCGACAAACTCAAGAGCACCGTCAATCCCGGTCCGGTATATCTGAAACAGACCAGCAGGTATCGTCCCGCCGGTTTCGTTTATGAAGGTCAGTTCCACAATTAGAGGTTCCTCGGCTGAAGCCCGCTCACGATTCTCAAAAAGATACGTTCTATTGAAGGCAATGTCCTTCTCCAGTCGAAAGTCAACCGTCACCGACTCATTCTGTGGAAGTGACAGGGACTGGTTCAGCCCATATACTTCGTAGTCGCCTAATTCACCGGCTTCAAAAGATGGTGCTGCTGCTTCTGCTCTAGCCATCCGTTGCACTTCCAGTTTGGGTGCTTCGTATTTCTTCACACGATGAAGCTTACCTTCAATCAGTGTAAGATTGGCCTTTTCGAATGAAAGACTCGTTTTATTATGCACCATAGCAGAAGACTTAAGACGACCTCTTGTCTCTTCGGGGTTGATTACGAAATGGTAGATTGCATCCCAGTCCAGCCCCCTGGTTACATAGGTCAGTCTGCCGGAAACCATACCGGAAACATCGGAGTCCACTTTCCATGAGAGCTCTGGCTTCAGGGCTCCAATTGATTCACCATCAGCCAGTGACAGGGACACAATTTCATCCGTATTGAACATTTTCACAGTTCCCTTCCTGCTGACTGTCAACCAGTTCCCCTCCAAGTCGAGGAGTGTTCCTTCGTACGACTTCCCTTCGGAAGGTGTAACTGTTACTTCCTGGCCTATATGATCCTTAAGGTAACTGGATGACGTAAAGACATCATAGTGATAGCGCTGAAAATAAACCTCCGCACCTTCGAAAAACAAAAAGGGAGAATTGCTTTCCATCTGATCCGGAATATCATCGTATTTCACCAGATTTATCCCGCTCTTTAACCGGTAAGCCACTGGCTGCTTAACAAGTCCAAATCCGTCTTTGTAAAGAGTCAGGTCAGCGTGGCGGGATTGAGGTATCACAACAGAACAGAATATCAACAACAGTAAAATTCTTCTCATTTCAGTATCTCGTAGTTTTGTTTGAGTTTCTTCAGGATTGACGTCATGTCTGACAGTTTTTTCTTCTCTTTTTCTACTACTTCTGAGGGTGCTTTGTTCATAAAATTATCATTTTTCAGTTTTGCCTCTACTTTACCGAGACGAAGCTGTAATCCTTCAATTTCACTCGACAGTCGTTTACGTTCCTTATCCAGATCAATGAGCCCTTCCAAAGGAATGAACAGTTCCATCTTCTCCACTAAAACAGTCGCTGAATGGGGCGGACGTTCAAGGTCAGCACCATAACTTAGATTTCCTACTTTAGCCAGCTCACGAATGATATTCTGGTGTGAGGCGATGAACTCTGCCTCACTATCTGAGGTACGAATGAGTACATCCGCTTTTCTGGCTGGGGATACACCCATCTCCGCCCGTATAGTTCTGACACCCGTAACCAATCTCTGCAAACTCGACAGTTCCTCCTCAGCATTTTCATCCAGCCATCTGCTATCATATAGAGGCCATAGAGCCACGATGATATCACATCTTTCCCGCAAGGTGGGTGCAACTGTTTCGAACTTTTGCCACAGTTCCTCAGTGATGAAGGGGGCGAAAGGATGAAGCATTTTTACCACGGATTTGAGCACATGGATTGCTGCACTGATAGCAGTTTGCTTCCGTTGGGAATTGTCGCCGTACAGACGGGATTTGATGATCTCTACATACCAATCGCAGAAGTCCGACCACGTGAAATCGTAAATCCGCTTGGCGATGTCATTAAAGCGATAGGCAGTAAAAAGTCTCTCCACATCAGAGATGGTCCGGTTCAGCCGGCTCAGGATCCACCTGTCTTCAGTTTCCAGTCTATCACTTTCCAATCCATCAAGAGGTACAGCATCAGTTTCAACGGCACTCATCAGAACAAACCGTGATGCATTCCACAGCTTATTCATGAAGTTACGACCTACTTCCATCCGTTCATCGGAGAAGAGAATATCCTGACCCTGCGGAGCGATAAGCATAATGCCGAAACGAACGGCATCAGCACCGTATGTATCCATGAGCTTCAGCGGGTCGGGGGAATTACCCAGCGATTTGCTCATTTTTCTACCCAGCATGTCCCTAACCATGCCGGTGAAATAGACATTCCGGAACGGGATTTCCCCCTTGAACTCTTTACTTGCCATGATCATCCGCGCCACCCAGAAGAAGATAATATCCGGTCCTGTAACAAGATCATCGGTTGGATGAAAATAATCCAGCTCTTCGCTCTCTTCAGGCCAGGTGTGAACCGCTAAGGGCCACAACCAAGAACTCGCCCAAGTATCGAGGACGTCGGGATCCTGCATCAACTCTTTTGAACCGCAGCATGGGCACTCTTCCGGCGGATCAACCGAGACGATGGGCTCCTTGCAGCCAGGTTGAGACTCACTCATCTCATTCCCACGGCAATACCAGACGGGAATCCGGTGCCCCCACCAGAGCTGTCGGCTGATGCACCAATCCCGGATGTTGGTCATCCAATGTTCATAAGTCTTAACCCAGTGGTTGGGATAAAACTTGATCTCGCCGTTCCGAACTGCGTCCATGGCTGGCTTGGCTAAATCCTTCATTTTCATGAACCACTGCTCGGAAAGGTACGGCTCGATAGGTACACCGCCGCGTTGAGAATAACCGATATTTGTGACATAATCTTCAATTTTCTCTAACAGATTTTCTTCTTTAAATCGCGCTACAACCCTATTTCTGGCTTCGAAACGGTCCAGCCTGCGGAATTCCTCCGGCACGTTATCATTGAGTATACCGTCAGGATAGAGGATATTGATCATTTTCAAATTGTGCTTCTTCCCTATCACAAAATCGTTGGGATCATGGGCAGGTGTTACCTTTACACAACCTGTACCAAATTCGGGGTCCACGAAATCGTCAGTAATGACTGGTATTTCTCTCCCTGCCAGCGGAAGGATGATGGTTTTGCCTTTCAGATGAGCAAACCTCTTATCTTTGGGATTGATAGCGACTGCAGTATCACCAAGCATCGTCTCAGGCCGGGTGGTAGCCACCACAACAAATTCATCGGAATCTTTAATTGGATAGCGGAAATACCAGAGATGCCCCTGCACTTCCCGGTGTTCTACTTCCTCATCTGATATAGCAGATTGCGTTGCCGGATCCCAATTGACTAGCCGGTGACCCCGGTAAATAAGTCCCTTTTCGTAGAGCTTCACAAAGGCAGTGATGACAGCCCGGTAATATCCGTCATCCATGGTAAAGCGCTCCCGATCCCAGTCACATGAACACCCCAGCCGTTGGAGCTGTTCGATGATGAGGGAACCGTACTCTTCCTTCCATTCCCAAGCGTTTTTCAGGAAAGCTTCCCGTCCAATCACCTTCTTGCTGATGCCTTTCTCTGCCAGCATCTTCTCAATTTTTACCTCAGTAGCGATGGAGGCGTGATCCATTCCCGGCACCCAGCATGCTTCCTTTCCCTTCATCCGGGCTCGGCGGATAAGGATATCCTGAATGGTGTTATTTAGGACATGCCCGATAGTTAGACTCCCGGTGACATTGGGTGGAGGAATGACGATTGTGTACGGCTCCTTCTCAGGGTTGACTTGTGCATGAAAATGACCCTTCTTCAGCCAGTACTGATACCACCTCTCCTCCACAGAAGAGGGGTCATATACTTTTGAGAGTTGGTCAGATTTTGACATTTTGTTTTATGTAGTACGGTAATCTAAGTTCTTGTTTTCTGTACAAGGGTACTATGCAAATTTAGTATTTTAACACACAATTTTGTCGGTAATTATATTTTCAAACAATCTTCCCATATTAACTTCCATTGAAGTCCCTTCAATTCAGACAATTCCTGCGCTCCTCCTTTGATAGTCCTCCTCTCAGACAGGCAAAAAGATTATCCAACTATAGCTCCACGACTCAATGTTCTGATATTACTATTCAAAACTTTCTCCCTCCATTTTCTTCATCTCTAAAGTAATTAACTCAGCAACGGGGATTTGCATTCTTGTACACGACAGCGTTTTATGTATTTTTTCTGTTGAATATTCCGCCTATTAATTATGTCTCCAATTTAAAACAC
>CAZHRR010000055.1:0-14610 GCA_964534955.1 uncultured bacterium | reverse complement strand
TATCTGCAAACAGGCTCGCCGTAGGCTACGCCGAGGCTGAATAATCCTTTTCCT
Organism: uncultured bacterium; assembly: GCA_964534955.1. Lineage (GTDB taxonomy): Bacteria > Fidelibacterota > Marinisomatia > Marinisomatales > UBA2128 > UBA2128. The sequence continues at coordinate 14,556 of CAZHRR010000055.1, read as the reverse complement.
TCGCTACGATGAGACTTCTATCCTTACTTTTCCTAAGGCGGAAAATCAAAATCTGTCAGCTAGTCTGTCCCGCCTGTCCCGAAAGGAATTACGACTGTACAGAGTACCAAAGGTTGGGATAGACGAAGTGTCGGGACTACTACACCACTTTACCATTTACCACTTACTACTCTACTAGTTACTACTCACTACTCTACTACTCACCAATCACCTTTAACAAATTAGCACTCTAAGCGGTAAAGTGCTAAAAAAGCTTGTGAACTGTCTATTATATACAATAACTTCCCGTGCTCAAATCAAGTGAGTATTCATTCGGAAACATATCGGAAACATAATATAAGGAGATATTTAAAAATGGCATTAAAAGTAAAGCCTTTATCTGATCGTATTGTAGTCCGTCAAGCCGATGCCGAAGAAGTTTCTTCGGGAGGAATTATTTTGCCGGATACAGCACAGGAAAAACCCCAGCAGGGTGAAGTAGTGGCTGTTGGTCCTGGTAAAACAGCTGACAGTGGAGAACTGATAAAGATGGCCCTGAAGGTCGGTGACAAAGTTCTGTATGGAAAGTATTCCGGTACGGAAGTGAACATCGATGGTGGAGAATACGTTTTCATGCGCGAGAGTGATATTCTCGCAATCCTGTAATAAAAGTAACCCTTAGGAGGACAATTTAGTCATGGCAAAAAAAATTAAATTTAACTCTGATGCACGTAATAGTCTCAAGGCCGGCGTTGACCGACTTGCCAATGTGGTGAAAGTGACCCTTGGTCCAAGAGGCCGGAACGTGGTAATAGAGAAGAAGTTCGGCGGCCCAACATCCACCAAGGATGGTGTGACTGTAGCAAAGGAAATTGAGCTTGAAGATTACATGGAAAATATGGGCGCCCAGATGGTAAAGGAAGTTGCTTCCAAGACATCTGATGTTGCCGGAGATGGTACCACAACAGCCACGGTTATTGCTCAGGCAATCATCCGCGAAGGTTTGAAGAATGTGGCAGCCGGCGCCAATCCTATGGACGTCAAGCGTGGTATTGATGCTGCTGTAAAGGTAGTAGTGGAGGAGCTGAAAGCTCAGAGTAAAGAGCTTCCCGGCAAAACTGAAATCGCCCAAGTAGCAAGCATCTCAGCTAATAATGATCCTATGATCGGTGATCATATCGCTGATGCCATGGAAAAAGTAGGTAAAGATGGAGTAATCACGGTGGAAGAAGCAAAAAGTACCGAGACCTTTCTTGAAGTGGTTGAGGGTATGCAGTTCGACCGCGGTTATCTTTCGCCATACTTCATAACAGATTCTGAATCAATGGAAGCTTCATTGGAAGATGTTTACCTGTTGATTCACGATAAGAAGATCAGCAACATGAAAGATCTTCTACCCATCCTTGAGAAAGTTTCTCAAGCCGGTAAGAGTCTGCTTCTCGTAGCTGAGGATATCGAAGGTGAAGCGCTGGCGACTCTTGTCGTCAATAAACTGCGCGGTACTATCAAGGTCTGTGCTGTTAAAGCTCCCGGTTTCGGTGACCGCCGGAAAGAGATGCTGCAGGATATTTCGGTTCTCACTGGTGGAACGGTTATTTCGGAAGAGCAGGGCTACAAACTCGAGAATGCTACAATCTCCTATCTCGGACAGGCTGGCCGCGTCGTTATTGATAAGGACAATACAACTATTGTCTCCGGCGCAGGTGAAGAGGACATGATCAAAGCCCGCATCAATGAGATCAAGGTGCAGGTTGATAAGTCTTCGTCAGACTACGACAAGGAGAAACTGCAGGAGCGCCTTGCCAAACTTTCTGGCGGTGTGGCAGTTCTTAATGTCGGTGCAGCCACAGAAGTGGAAATGAAGGATAAGAAAGCACGAGTAGAAGATGCCCTCCACGCTACGAGAGCTGCTGTGGAAGAAGGCATTATCCCCGGTGGAGGTGTCGCTTTACTCCGGACATTGGGAAATCTTAACAAACTTAAGGTTTCTAGCGATCAGAAGATCGGTGTTAATATCGTCGTTCGTGCTCTTGAGGAACCCATCCGTCTGATTGCTGCCAACGCAGGACATGAGCCATCAATCGTGGTTCAAAAGGTTCTGGAAGGTAAAGGAGATTACGGTTTCGATGCAAACAAGGAAGAGTACGTTAACATGATCCAGGCAGGTATTATTGATCCTACCAAGGTGACCCGCGTGGCTGTAGAAAATGCGGCCTCTATTGCAGGACTCATGCTGACAACTGAAGCCATCGTGGCTGAGATTCCTGAGAAGGAATCACCGGCTCCGCCGATGCCTGATGGTGGAATGGGCGGAATGGGTGGAATGTATTAATAGCTGTAACATTACTTATAGAAAGCCCTTTTACCTTAAGGTGGAAGGGCTTTTTTTCTATAAGTTTTGTAATCTATCAATCTTGACTATCCGTACGCCCTCGACTAAATTCATCTATCAAAGACGGAGTAGGAAATGGGAAAGATAAGACTTAATCAGATGCTGTTTTACGGTTACCACGGGGCGGATGAATCTGAGCAATCACGTGGCGGTACATTCGAAGTCGATCTAGAGCTTGATACAACAGTCCATAATGCTGCCAGGTCAGATCACCTTGAAGATACGATTGACTATGCTAATGTTTATTCAGTAGTCCATGACTCTCTTACTAATAAGAAGCATTATTTATTAGAGTCACTTGCAGAGGAGATTGCGGATACCATCATGGCGGAATTTCCAATAAACGCTGTGAAAGTGAACGTCAGGAAACCGCACGCTCCCGTAAAGGGTGTCATCGGCAGTGTTGAGGTAGAGATCGAAAGAAGCAGAACTAATGACTGAGCCGGTTACTGTTTTCCTCGGTATGGGAGCGAATCTCGGAGATCCGGTCTCTCAGCTTCAACTGGCCATAGATAAACTAAACAATCATCCATTAATCTCAGTAACACAAGTGTCTGCTTTCTATCGCACGGAACCAGTGGCTGCTCCCGAGCAGCCTGATTTTGTCAACTGTATTGCAGAAATATCTACAGTTATAGAGCCAGAATCCATTATGGAGGTCTGCCTTGATATAGAAGAGCAGTCCGGCAGAGTGCGCGGCGAAATGAAAAACGCTCCACGTAAATTGGATATGGATATTATTTTCTATGGCGATCGCCTTATTAAACAAGATTCGCTGACTGTGCCCCATTTACGTTATGCCAATCGCCGGTTTGTATTAGAGCCACTGGCGGAAATAGCTCCAGATTTCATTTGTCCCGATTCAAACTTATCGGTTGCTGAAACCCTCGAACGTTGTGGAGATTTCTCCCGTGTTGAACTCCTTGAATCAGAGGAGGTAGTGTGAGAAATCTCTACTCAGTTGCTGTCGAGGGAGTCATCGGTGTGGGTAAGACAAGTCTTGCTCGTCTGCTGGGTGAGCATCTCGATGCCAAACTGATACTGGAAAAGTTTGAGGAAAATCCCTTTCTAACGGATTTTTACCGCGACCCGGAACGCTATGCCTTTCAGACACAGTTTTTCTTTTTACTGAACCGTTATCGCCAGCAGCAGGAAATTCGCCAGACTGACATGTTCCACAAGTTGATCATCACCGACTATATGTTTGAAAAGGACAGATTGTTTGCCTCACTAAACCTCGATGACGACGAAATGACTCTTTATGATTCAGTGGCAAACCTTCTCCAAAGGAATGTAATACCACCTGACCTTGTGATCTATCTTCAGGCTGATACAGGTACACTGATGAATCGCATTCGTTCCCGTAAACGTGACTTTGAGAAAGCCATCTCTATGGATTACCTTGAAGCTTTAACCCAAGTCTATAATGAATTCTTTTTTCGTTATGAGGCGAGTCCGTTGCTGATCATCAATACCAACGACATCGATTTTGTAAATAACGAGAAAGATCTGGAAGAGGTAATCCGATACATCCGCCAGCCGGTGAGCGGAACTAAATTTTACAATCCAGCCACTCAATTATGATTTTCTTTCGTCTTATTCTGATTGCAGCTATAGCATATGCCGCATATGAATTGCTGAAATTTCTTTTACCTGAAAGTAAAAAAAAGATCCACAAAAAGTCTTCTACGCGTACCAAAAAAGATATGGGTATCGATGAGGAAGATATCCGAGATGCTGACTTTCATGATATCGAAGACAATCCAGATAAAAACAATGCGTCAAATAGTTAACCTGGGAATTCCTGAAAATCTGGATGTTGGAGTGTTGATTGTACGCGTTTGCACCGGCATTGTGTTTATACTTCATGGATATCCCAAGATGTTTGGAGGTGTCGTGGAGTGGGCTAAATACGGCGCTTTGGGGATGGAGAGTATCGGTGTTGAGTTTTTTCTTCCATTCTGGGGATTTATGGCAGCATCTGCGGAATTTGTTGGCGGCACCTGTCTGGTTCTCGGTCTGTTCTCAAGACCGGCTCTAATTTTGATTTTCCTGACTATGGTCTTCGCTGGACTGTTTCATCTTACCTCAGGGAAGGGGAGCCCGGCTGCCGCTATTCAATGGGGCGTATTCGCTGGAGCACTTTTAATTACCGGTCCGGGAAAGTACAGCCTCGATCATAAATTATTTTCTGAATCGTCATGAAAGCTGTCTGTATCCACGAGCACGGTGGACCGGAAGTCCTCCGCTGGGAGGATGTGGATGATCCCTTGTATGGCCGGGATGAAGTACTGATTAAGATCAAGGCGGCAGCTATGAATCATCTCGATATCTGGGTCAGGAATGGTCTGCCTGGCGTTCCCCTGCCAGTGATTATGGGCAGCGACGGCAGCGGTGTCATCGCTGAACTCGGCGCAGATGTAGAAGGGTGGCAAGTTGGTGACGAAGTGATCATTCAGCCCGGCACATATTGCGGCGAATGCGGCCGGTGCAAATCCGGGCAGGAGAATTACTGTTTGCGATACGGTATTCTGGGTGAGTCAGAGGATGGCACTCAGTGTGAGTTGATAACTGTCCATCCAGAGAATCTGTCTCGAAAGCCGCCGCATATCACTTTTGAAGAAGCCGCCGCCTTCCCGCTGGTCTTTTTGACTGCTCACGCCATGCTTGTCCGTAAGGCGGGAATTCAGTCAGGTGAAACGGTTCTGGTTTTGGGCGGAGCTTCCGGAGTAGGCAGCGCCGCCATCCAGATTGCCAAGCTTTTCGACTGCGCCGTAATCGCCGTGGCAGGTGACGAGCGAAAGCTGGAGCTTTGCCGGGAATTAGGTGCAGATCATCTGATTTCGTACCGCGAAGAAAGCATATCCCAGAGCGTTAAGGAAATTACCGATGGTTCAGGCGCGGATATTGTTTTTGAGCATGTTGGTCTCGCAACATGGACGGACAGCTTACGATCTTTGGCACTGGGTGGACGATTGGTAACCTGCGGCGCCACAACAGGTCCGAAAGTAGAAGTTGACCTTCGCCACCTCTTTCGAAAACAGCAATCTGTCTTGGGCTCCACAATGGGAGATGTTCGGGGTTTCCATGAAGTTGTCCAGTGGCTGACTGAAGAGAAAGTTCGACCAGTAGTAGACAAGATATTTCCAATGAGTGAGATACAGGAAGCACATTGTTACATGGAAGAGAGCAGGCAGGCGGGGAAAATCGTCCTTCGACCTGAATGAGCCCCATCGTTTTGAGTAGCACATTTTTTCTGTACTTACAGACGTCCTTCTATTAATGAGGAAACTTAGCAGCCACCGAAGAGAATTCGGTTAAAAGAGTGTCAACTCTTCCATACATCAAGAAATAAAATTTCGATGGGACGATCTCAAGAAAAAGAACGAGTACTTCAAGATTTCCGGGATTATGTGTCGTTTGGCAAAGCGAACTTCTTCCGGAAGCACGGCATGGACTTCGTCATGGGCCGCAGAGAGGGATCGTACATTTACGACCTCGACGGTGAAAAGCGGCTTTTCAATCTCCACTGCAACGGTGGGGTCTTCAATCTTGGGCATCGCAGTGAGGAACTCATTGAGCTCCTCAGGGAAAGTCTCGATGAGCTGGATATTGGAAATCACCACCTGATGAGCCGGGAGCGGGCGAAACTGGCCAGGCAGCTGGCGGAGCTTATGCCCGGTGATTTGACATATTCTATCTTTGGCGTCAGCGGGGGAGAGGTGGTAGATCTGGCTATCAAGGTGGCCCGGGGATACACACAGCGGACGAAAGTGATTTCAGCAAAAGGAGGCTACCACGGTCACACAGGATTGGCTCTCGCCGCGGGAGATGAGCACTACCGCAAACCATTCGGTCCGCAGCAGCCCGGTTTTGTGCAGGTACCGTTTGGGAACCTGAAGGCACTGGCGGATGAGGCCAACGAGGATACTGCAGCGATTATCCTCGAGACTGTCCCTGCCACGCTGGGGATTGTCATTCCCTCTGCAGAGTATATGCAAAGTATCCGGAAGCTGTGTGATGAACTTGACATCGTTCTCATCCTCGACGAAGTGCAGACGGGTTTGGGGCGGACAGGGAAGCTGTGGGCGTTTGAACATTATGATATTGTTCCTGATATCGTGGTTTTAGGCAAGGGACTGTCAGGCGGGATTTACCCCATCACAGCTACCGTTCTGAGACAGCCGCTGGAAGCGGTTTTCCACGACGATCCTTTCATCCATATATCTACTTTTGGCGGGGCTGAACTTGGGTGCCGTGTTGCCAGCCGTGTACTCGAGATTTCGTCTAATACAGAATTCCTGGAGAAAGTAAATCGACTTGCACAATTCTTTCGAGATGGAATTGAGATACTACAGAGCAAACACGGAAAGTTCCTGAAAGGACTGCGACAGTTGGGATTGATGATGGGACTTGAACTGCGGGATGAGCTCTCCGGTCCGCTCCTAACCAAAACAGCTTATGATCACGATCTTCTCATGGTCTATGCCGGTAATGATACGTCCGTCAGTCAGTTCCTGCCGCCACTGGTTTTGGAGGAATCGGAAGTAGAATATGTCATGGAACAATTAGATAGTGCTCTTGGAGCAGCAAGACGTTTGAGGCCTGTGGTTAAGGCCAAACGTGGATTGGGGAAGTTGTTTTCTAAGGTACAAAAATAGATTACAATAAAGTACCCGGCACTTCAAAAGTACCGGGTACTTAAGAGCTATAATGAATAACAAAAAAGAATACCGTAACAGACTCGAAGCATTTGAGCGCAGTCTTAACCCGAACTATCTCGACGGTTCTGATGTTTCTACGACTGTCCTCGGCTACGGCGAGATTTCTACGGTTTTAGCCATTGGTGATGACACCGGTAATGCCTACAAGCGGATGCCGCTGTTTGATTCCCGATTAGCTGCTGAAACGTACGTCGCCGACTACCGCCGCTACTGCGGATGGCTGAGGGAAGCGGGACTCACCCTGCCGGTGGACAGTACGGAAATTGTTGAATTTCCCGGAAGACCCGTTGTTCTCTATATTATTCAGCAGCAGCTCCGGGGTGATTGGTTTGCCCATAAGCTCATTCACAACATTTCAGAAGAAGAGTCGGAGCTGATCATCAGCCGTATAGTGACAGAAATCTTGAATGTATGGCGATTCAATACTGAGCACCGGCCAGAACTGGAATTAGCTATTGATGGACAGCTTTCAAATTGGGTTTTCACAAATGACGGAACACTTTATTACGTAGATACGAGTACACCTCTCTTCCGGCTAAGCGGCGAGGAGCAGCTCGATCCCGAACTGTTCCTGAAGAGCGCCCCCGGCTTCCTCCGGTGGATTATCCGCTGGCTGTTCCTGGATGATGTCATGAACCGTTACTACGACTCCCGGCAGGTGTTTATTGATCTGGCAGCGAATCTTTACAAGGAGCAGCGGCCGGATCTGCTACCGCAGGCAGTAGATGTAATTAATAAGCATCTTGGTGACGAGTTGGATCCACTCACGGTTGAGGAGATCGAAAAGTATTACAAGGAAGACAAACTTATCTGGACGCTCTTCCTCGCTTTCCGCCGTTTCGACCGCTGGCTCAAAACGACCATCTTCCGGAAGCGGTACGAGTTCATCCTACCCGGTAAGATTGAGCGCTGATCGTGTGTGATACCTTTGTAGCCACCTCTTCCGCTACCGCAGATGGTTCAGTCATCTTCGGCAAGAACAGCGACCGAGAGCCCAATGAAGCTCAGGCACTGGAGTACCACCCGCCTAACAGCTATCCGGAAGGAGCCAAAGTCCGCTGCACCTATATGGAAATACCACAAGTCCGTGAGACGTATGGAGTACTGCTGAGCCGTCCTTTCTGGATGTGGGGAGGGGAGATCGGCGTGAACGAACGGGGAGTAGCCATCGGTAATGAGGCTGTCTGGACTAAAATGCCGCTGTCAAGAGAGGGTGGATTGACCGGCATGGATTTGTTGAGGCTGGCGCTGGAGCGGAGTCCTTCTGCCGAGCGGTCTGTGGAAGTGATGACCGATCTTCTGGCGGAGCATGGTCAAGGTGGAATCTGCGGCTACAAGGACAAAAAGCTTACCTATCACAACAGCTATCTGGTAGCCGATCCGCGGGAAGCGTGGGTGCTGGAGACTGCCGGACCGCTGTGGGCGGCGAAACGGATCGAGGGGAACTACTCCATCAGTAACGGTTTGACCATCGGCGAACAGTTTGATTTGAGTCACCCGTACCTCATCGAGACGGCTCGACGAAAAAGATGGCTGAAGAAGGGAAGGACGTTCAACTTCGCTGACTGCTATTCCGATTGGTTCTATCACACGTTTACCGCCTGTCGTACTAGACAAGGACGCTCATCGGATCTTCTGGGAGAAATGAAGCCTCTTGACGTCACAGGCGCTTTAGCCATCTTACGGGATCACGGCGGAGATGACGCCTACCGACCCGACAGTCATTTCCTGATGAATCACATCTGTGCCCACTCTGCCAACGGACTTTCCCGTCACGCTACCCAGTCTACTTCATCGCTGGTGGCGCACCTTTCATCCGAGGCGAGGACGGTCTGGGCCACTGGAACTTCAGCGCCGTGTACGGGCATTTTCAAGCCTACTCAATTAGAGGGTGAAGTTGTGCTTGACACCGGTCCTGAACTGACGGGGAAGTACAATCCAGAAACTCTTTGGTGGCGGCACGAAAAGCTCCACCGCTCCATGCTCCTCGATTTCCCTACCCGAATGGCGGCTATCCATCAGGAACGGGATGAGTTGGAAAATAAGTGGGTAGAATCACCACCGGATAGTTCAGTGGCGTTTGAACGGGCATCTGAACTGGAAGAGGAGTGGTTGGAGAGGATTAGAGCGATGCCGGTTAAGGGGAAGACGAAGTGGGGTTGTAAGCGGTATTGGCGGAAGCAGAACAGAAAGGTGGGGATAGATATCTAACGATAAACTCATCGGGTCCTAAGCCTATCGAGAGATAGTGGGGTTTAGAGTGTTGTTATTTGGTTAATGTGAGTTGTACTTAATAGTTGATTTCAGGGTTGAATTCAGGAGTAATTATTGGATCTACCGTATTCAATTTCAATCGGTAATGGAATAACTAAGTATGCAAATATTTCAGTACGATTCATTCGTTATTACCTTAAGATGATCAACCTAAATAAGACTGTTAATGAGAAACACACTAGTTTAAGTGTCAATACGATTGTTGGGATTTTTATTCTTCAAGGTGCTTCTCTATGAGTTCTTTTATATAGGTTGGTAGGTTCTTCTGCAATTGTAGTGTCCTTTGCTTCAATCGGTCATAAACGGTGACTTCGCTGCCAGACCAGAGGATATCTGCCCGTCTAGTCTGCTTCATAGCAACATGAATGTATGAATCAGGATAAGCCCAGTAGCATTTCTTACATATGTTCGAATCCTTCAGTTCGAGCCAGTTCACACAATGCTCACAGGACCAAGACTTCGCTCTATTTGCAGAGCCAGAAAGAAGCATGTAGTCATTTGGATTGTTCATTCGCTTGTGACTATCACCAGAAACTTCGAAAGGGATTCGATGATCAATCTGCAATTCTCGTTCGGGGAATTCTTCCAAATATATGGAGCATCTTGCGCCGTGCATTTCAATTAGTTTTGTCTTGAGTTCTTTTGAGAATGCCGTTCGTCCAGATAGCTTTGAGAATCGAGCTTTTTGGGGATCGCCAAAGCGGTATGCTCCTATTTTTCTACCATCGCTTCCTTCAACCCTGAATGTTTCGAGAGGAATTCCTTGTTCACGTACATCCCGAGCGGCTCTTGGAGGATGATTGTATCCATACCTCTCCTTCAGCTCCTCAGTAGTAATGAAACCATGTTTTAAGATGTGATCTATCACTGTCTTGGGTCGTTTTGCTGTGATCGCTTTGCATTGTTTGATGAAAGCTTTAGGAAGGTTATTCTTTTTCATGCTCTCCCCTCCATCAAACAAAGTTGCTCGCCACGAGTGTACCTATAAATCGTTGGCACATTAGCAAGTTCATCTGCTAAAGAAGGAGAAAGATAAAGTGACTCAATCGTAATATCGTCTCGACCTAATAGAGTTGCCTGTGATGATCGTCCAGCATTGAGTTCAATTAGAGTTAAATTTAGTTCATCAGGAAGCAATTGGCCGTATGACTTCTCGCCGGTTCTACCATCATAGCTCACAATATATCGAATACGTCTGGAATTAAGTTCATTCAAAGCTTCGACAAACTCGCAAAATTGAACACTTTCAAGGTATCGGGTATCCCGGTTACCACAGACACCCTGATAGGGTGGATCCATGTAAACAAGATCTTCTGGATTAGTTATCTCGAGAATATCACGATAATTCCTCGAATAAATCTTCGTTTTGTTCCTTAGTAAATACGAAGCCCCTAGTATCTGCATATTCATAGTCCTAGGCTTCATTCCCTTGCGGCGATTATCAGCACTTTGATTGAATTCCCCTCGAGAGTTGTACCTAACTGATGCTTTAACACATCGAGCTAGCAAGTAGAGAAATAAGTGAGGTTCTCCGGTTTTATTAAACTGGTCACGAACTTCAACATAGTATGTCCTCGGATTGCCAAGCTGGTTATTCCACAGTTTCTTGTACTGGGCGGAAAGCTCTTCAGGATGGTTTATGATCTGGGACCACAAATCCATGAGGGGCTTATTAAGATCGTTTAAATAGTACTGGTGTGCGAGATCTGCTGCTGCTGCTGCAACTGTTATAGCTGCTGAGCCAGCAAATGGTTCATATAAGACATTAACGCTTTCTGGAAAATAACGAAGAATATAAGGCGCAAGGTTTCGTTTGCTTCCTTGATATGGTATGGGATGTGGTAACTTTTTTGTCTTCATTGTAGTAATCTATCTGTTCTTCAGCTGGAAGTCATTCTCATATTGTTTTATCACAACGGGATAGATAACCACGCTCCGTCCCTTTTCTTTCTGAAGATTCATTGTGAAATATACAAATTATTTTTCTTCCAAATTTGTGAATTCACGCTAAACGGTGTCGTGGACTAACTGAACAAGTGTTTCGCTAGCAACTATATCTAAATTGTAATTCACATTACGATTTTGAATAATATCTCCTATATGAGCGATATTATGTATTGCATAATCTTTTTGACTCAAGTCAATGAAGACTACCAATACAAGCAGAAAAAAACAATACATTTGGATTCAGTCTTCCCCGTCGGTCCGAAGGACACTGTGTGTCCCCCTAAATTGTGGAGATGGCCAATGTTGATTTATGATCGAAGTGGTCACTGAAGGTTGAGAAGGAAATATGTGCGATTCATAGGTTTCACATTGTCTGAACCATGATTTACATGATTAACCTGATTATCTAGATTTTCTTAATCATGTTAATCATTACAATCCTTCTCCACGGGATCCTGCGGAAAATCAAGTTTCAGACCTTTTCCATCTATATCAATAAAAGCGAGCGTTTTTCTACCAGCTTGTCGTTGACCCCCGGCAAGATAGAGCTTAGTCACGGTAGATCAGCAATCACAGGGGTCACTGACAGCTTATAGGAACAGGAAAACGGAGTTGGATATCAGAAGAGAAAGTTTGGCAATCCTCGTCAGAAATTACTTGAACCGATCATCTGATTCCTGCTCTCGGATTTTCTTCTTGGTGGATGATAGCCATCCTATTTTCACCTTTTCAGGTTGATCAAACTCGGGAACGTAAGGCTTGATATCAAGCAGAGGGGTCCCGTCTAAAATATCTAAATTTTCCAGATAAATTCGATCACCTTCAATTCCGGTTAGCTTTACAACAGATAGTCCAATGGGATTGGGTCTTGTGGGTGCCCGGGTAGCGAAAACTCCGCGGGGTTCTGTGTCGAGAAACGGTGTGACAGTAAGATCAACCCTCTCGACTTTATGCAGATGATAGAGCAGGATGACATGGGAGAACCCCTCCAGATCCTTGAGTCCTTCCTGGTACTCCGGGAAGATCTGCGCTGATCCGGCGGCACTGGCTCTCCCTGAAGACTGAATAGGCATCTGATCCAGATCGGTGAAAGGGGAGGAGATGATTCCGATGGGGGTGAATGTAACCGTGATTCTTTTCCTCAACTTTTATTCAATAGTAAAAGAGCACACATGAAGACTCTTTAGCACAGCTAACTAAACTGTATGGTGCTGATCTTGGCTGTGTTTGTTAAGCTGTAGTTAATTCTACCAAATAAGAGAGTGACAGACAAGAGGAAAAACCGTCCAAAATTCCGAAGTTAGTAAATTGTATTAAATCCCCGGAACTTTACTTCGAAGGAGCTTCATTGGAGGAAGTGCGGGTAATTGTGTTGAACTCACCCCCCGCCTGAACGAAGCATTCGGGCAGGTCGGTCCCTCTCTTATGAAGAGAGGGAAGAAAGAACGATGTTTTGTGAATGTATTCCCCCTCTGCTTTATCCGCAGGATCCTGTGGATAAGAAAGGGGGTGTCCGCAGGCAGGCTGGCGGGCTGATCGGAGGCATTAGCACCACGATTCCAGATCGTCGGATAGGACTTTGATTCGGGTATTGTTTTTTAATACAAAAGATGACATCTTTGACAAAGATGTCATCTTTAACTTCTTTAACTGATCTTCAACTTAAGTAAAACGGGGACCGCAGCCCCCGTTTCGTATGCTTCTTATGAAGTTCTGATTTAGACCACGCCTTGATCCAGCATGGAATCGGCAACCTTGATAAAGCCGCCCACATTGGCGCCTTTCACGTAGTTGATGAAGTCGCCGTCAGTGCCGTAAGCAACACACTGCTCATGAATAGCTTTCATAATGCCGTGCAGCTTCTGGTCTACCTCTTCCCGGGTCCATGATAAGCGCATGGAGTTCTGGCTCATCTCCAGACCGGAGACAGCAACACCACCTGCGTTGGCCGCCTTTCCGGGACCGAACAGGATCTTGTTCTCGAGATAGACGTCAATGGCGCCTGGCTCGGAAGGCATATTGGCGCCTTCAGCCACGCAGATGCAGCCGTTATCAATGAGCAACTTCGCTTCGTCAGCATTAATCTCATTCTGAGTAGCGCTTGGAAGAGCGACGTCAACTTTGGCTTTCCACGGACGCTCGCCTTCCCAATAATCACAGCCGAACTCATCAGCGTATTCCTTGATGCGGCCGCGCCTTACTTCCTTCAGCTCCTTGACCCATTCCAGTTTGTCATTATCAACGCCGTTGGGATCGTAGATGGAGCCGCTGGAGTCGGATAGTGTAACTACCTTGCCGCCCAGCTCATTTACCTTTTCGGTGGCGTATTGGGCTACGTTACCGGAACCAGAAACAGCAGTATTTTTACCTTCCAACGAGTCGCCACGGGTCTTGAGCATCTCTTCGGCGAAGTAAACAGTGCCGTATCCCGTCGCTTCAGGACGAATGAGGCTGCCGCCCCAGTTCAGAGCTTTGCCGGTGAGAACTCCGGTGAATTCGTTGCGGAGCCGCTTATACTGACCGAACATAAAGCCGATCTCGCGACCGCCTACACCGATGTCACCGGCGGGAACGTCAGTATTCGGACCGATGTGCCGCTGCAGCTCAGTCATAAATGACTGGCAGAAGCTCATCACTTCGTTGTCAGATTTACCTTTCGGATCGAAATCAGATCCGCCCTTTCCGCCGCCCATGGGGAGCGTGGTAAGACTGTTCTTGAAAACCTGTTCAAAGCCCAGGAATTTCAGGATGCCGAGGTTCACAGATGGATGGAATCTGAGTCCGCCCTTGTAGGGTCCTATGGCAGAATTGAATTCCACACGGAAACCGCGATTTACCTGGATCTCACCGCGGTCATCACGCCACGGAACACGGAATATGATCACGCGCTCAGGTTCAACGATCCTGTCTAAAATCTTGGCTTGCAGATAGTGTGGGTTTTCCTGAAGATAATCCCAGAGGGATTCTACTACTTCTTGCACAGCTTGGTGAAATTCAACCTCACCAGCATTCTTCCTTGTCACCATGTCCATAAATTCGTTTACAGACGAATACATCGTTATTTCCTCCTTTTAAGTGATATCATTAGTAGAGTTTTGTAGGATAACTCCAAGGTTTAATACCTCACAATTTACGCAGAATAGGATATTGAGGTCATGTTTTTTCGTGAGATAATTTTGTATTATTTACTCATGTTTCGCAGATGTTTCGACGTAGAAAAAATCGTAAAAATCTTACGTG
>CAZHRR010000054.1:0-14990 GCA_964534955.1 uncultured bacterium | reverse complement strand
AGATCTTTTAGGATAAATCATGAGTGAATTCGCGACAAGGTCATCTTCCCCAAATAGCAGATTTTGCAGAGATGTGTAAAAACAGCTTAACTTGAAAATCATGCTGTTCGAACTAACCTACCCAGATAAAATCTCTCCTGAACTAGTCCTCGAAGAGACTCTGGGGGCTTCTCTGAATAAGGTAACAAGCTTTGGCGAATCAGCTTGGCAAAATCAGATTATCTTTGGTGACAACCTCTCAGCGCTTCGGACTCTAATCGACGAGAAAGAAAAGGGTGCGGTGAAAAACGATGACGGTTCGTCCGGTGTCCGGCTGGTTTACATTGATCCGCCATTTGGTACCGGAGACGCCTACGGTCGCAATCACGCCCACGCTTATTCTGCCAAGAGGACTGGAGCAAATTATCTTGAATGGCTCCGGCAGCGGGTGATTCTGCTCCGTGAGCTTCTCTCAGATGACGGCAGTTTCTACATGCGGACGGACTACCATTTCGGACACCACATGAGGGTTTTGCTGGACGAAATTTTCGGTTCAAACAGCTTCCGGAACGAGATTATCATCAACCGTACGAAGAAAATTTTCGATGGAATCACTCGCTTTAATACTGCAACGGATACACTTTTCTTCTACACGAAAAGCGGAGATTACATTTTCCATGGCGCCCAAAAACCGAGAAAGAAGCAGAAGTGGATTGCTATGCATTCCCCCGGAATCCGGTGGTCGCCGGTTGACAAGAAACAGTTGAAGTACTACAACGATGATCAGCTGGAAGAGCGCCGCGGTACGATTCGCTCACGGGGACGAGTGTATGATGGCAAGGTCATCATGCCACCGGATGGCCGCCACTGGACATTTTCACAGGAGCGGATGGAACGATATCGGGAAGAAGGCCGTATTCGGATGAATTCCTCAACGGGGATTCCTGAGTATCAGACGGCAAAGGAGGAGCGGGTAGACTCCAACTGGACGGACATCCCGGGCTATACTTTCAAATGGGGCTATCCTACGGAAAACTCAGAGCAGCTTCTGGAGAGGATTATCTCCGCGTCCTCCAACTCCGGGGATGTGGTGCTGGATGCCTTCGCCGGTTCCGGGACGACAGCAGCAGTGGCGGAAAAGCTGGGCAGAAGATGGATTATGATGGACTCTTCCAAGACCTCTCTATTCGTTACCACTCGCCGGATGCTCCATCTGAAGGAAAAAATCGGCAATCGTGGGAAACACATCGAACCAGCGCCGTTTGCTGTCTATCATGCGTTTACCAAAGAACATTCTGAACCCGATTGGGAACTGTATTGCCAAGCTTCACTGACTCTTTTCGGCGTTAATGATTCGCACGGCGATAACCCGAAGCTTCACGACGATCCGGTCATCTTATTCGATTGGCGAAAGGAGAGAAAGCAGTTGCATCGTGATCTCGCTAAAGAACTTGTACATGATGTGAGTTCAGGACTGGTTTACATTATGGTCCCTTCCCGTTTTTCGGAAGAAATTGTTGACAGCTATTTATACGACAATTGTGAAGTACAACTTTTGAAAGTACCAGAATCTATCATGGCGGCGTTGGCTGATCCAAAGGGACCGTTTTCCATAGATAAAATACCTGTCCGCGACAGGCTTGTAGATTCCATCGCATTCGATCTGATTATGCCTCCAACGGTAAAATGTGACTGGCAGTTGAAAGGAGAGGACGTCATATTCAGTATAGACAGTTTCGAGACCAACGCTTTTACGAAAAAGCCGCTGGGAGAGAAAAACTCTGGCATAAATGCGCTGGCATTTGTTGCAGTGGATCCTGACTTCGATGGAGAAATCTTTCGTCCACAGTTCACATGGGAAAGTAAGTCGCTGAAAGAGCACAACTACAGGTTGTTATTCCCTGCGGTGGATAACAAGGCAAATGTCCTCATCAGCTTCACCGATATTTTTGGGAATGAAAAGCGGGAGTTGGTGGATTTGTCTCAGCTGTCGAATATTCCCCCAGAGAAAGGCAGCGATGGTCAAAAGTGAAGTATTCGGTACACGTCCGTCGCTCCTGAAACCTCTTTTTTCAGATATTCCAGACATAACCCTACTTACCGATCTCTGGCTCATCACCGCCATTGGAAGGATTAATCCCAATCCTCATAGCCGCTACCTATTGATCAAGGAGTGTATGAGCAGGGAGGAGTTCTTCGGAACTGACCTGAACTTGCTGCAGCCGTTCGTGCGCAATACAGTCCCTTGCTGGTTGATTCATCTTGAAGATGGCAAAGCGCTAATCGAATGGGAAGAAACGCCATTTGAGGAATTAGTCGAAGACGAACTGGTGGAGAGGATCGTTCTAACTACCGATTGCAAGTTGGAGTCAGGGAAGGGAAAAGGGAGCAAGATGGCGTCCCCTTTCAGCCGTTTCTTCCGAGACAAAATGGGCGGTGGGTTCAGTCTGACGGATGTAGACTATATGTCAGTGAAGAATAACCGGCTGGCTATCTTCGAAGAGAAGTCATTCCTCAGTGACAATGGCGGACTTGTGGGCTATGGACAGTACTGGTCATTTGCCGAGATTCATGCCGATGTGCTCCGAGAAACAGAATCGGTGCTGTGGTGGCTGGTGTTCGCTGCCGAAGGGGAATATCTGATCTACGACGCCTCAGCCAAAGGCTTTCCCGAGAGGGAGACTGTCAAGCATATGCGGTGGGGGCGGATGGTGGAAATTCCTTCAGGGGAGTTGGAGAAAGTGAGTGTAGAGGAGTTTCAGGGGCGAGTTCGGGAATTTTTTAACCTTAGTAGTTGAAACCATCACTCCACAGACGGATAAAGGAAATTGCCTGACACTTTATAAGTGCTGGGCAATTAATCCAGTGAATATAAAGTGAAGATAATGTATATTTGCAGTATAACCTACAAGTAGGAGAATAAACATGAGCGTAATGAGCGTGAGGATAGAAGAAGACAAGCGGAAGCTTTTGAAAGTGTTTGCCTCGTTGGAGGGGAAGACTATTTCCGGTCTGGTTGCGGAACTTATTGAAATGTATCTTGAAGAAAATCGGTCGAAGCTCCAGCAGTTTGCGGAAGCACAAGAGCTGCAGCAGATTATGAAAGTTTCGGAATCATCCTTCGAGGAGTGGGAAAACGACGAGGACTCTGTGTATGATGAAATGTAAGAAATGGGATATCATTCTCGTACCATTTCCCTTTACTAATCTAACCTCCGTAAAACAACGCCCTGGTCTTGTACTCTCTCCTGACAGCTATAACAAAGGACAGGATGTGGTGATCGCCTTTATCACCAGCAATTTGCAATCACTACAGAGAGTGGGGGACTATTTCATTGAGAATTGGGAGGAGAGTGGACTGCCCAAACCGTCCATGATCCGGATGAAATTCGCCACTATTGACAGATCCATCATCCGCAAGAAGATAGGGAAATTACGGAAATCTGATTCAAGCTCTTTTAGTGGGAAGTTGATTGAATTCTTCGAGATTTAGGCGGTGAGTATGGAGGAGCTAAAGGAACAGGTTCAGGATTATTCCTAAATTTTTCATTCTGTTTTCAGTCCAATATTAAATGGTAAATCGTCAATCACAAGCTACCGATCTCCGTCCGGTAAAGTAGGAAAACCTTAAGCAAACATCAAACGACCTTTAGGTTTTAGTATGGGGCGATTTAACGATTTTGCAGTTTCCATCCATTCATAGATTATGACTTCGATATTTTGTAGAGCTTGACCATAAGTTTCTCCGTCCGACATACAACCGGGTAATTCCGGGACTTCTGCAATATATACTTTAGCGTCTTCGCTCCAATAAATGATTATTTCATATTTACTCATTTTAATATTCCCCACAGTTTGTATTTAAGTATGATGTTTCTAACTTGCTTTACTTGGTATGGTTATGCCATTTTTCCTTTCGGTTGGAGATTAATGATTTCATCAACATTTATTTTTGTGAATATATGATGGCTGCCTTTGATTCTTTCATCAAATTCTAATTTTACAAGTAACCAGCAAAGGTCGTTAAATAGATTTTTTTATCTGCATTCCTAAGTAATATCCTATTCTGTAGCTTATCGATTCATACCATGAGGTAAAATACGATATTTCATGATTCATTCAAAATTGACTAACAGCTAACTCTGCTTATAAATAAATACGGCTTGTTATTGATTCAATTTCTTTTTCCGTTCATCGGTAAAGAACCACCACGGAAGAGGATCTCCACCTTCCATAAAATGAACAACCGATATAAATACATCAATAACACAAGGATCATATCTTTTTCCTGCTGTTGTACAAAGTGCCTCATATAATACAAATGGATCTTTACCAATCAGTTCCTTTGGATGATCAATACCAATCAATTGGAGATCCTTAGATATTGCTTTTCCGATATTGGGAAGTTCATCAAGTTGTGAAACTGTTTTTCTGTCAGGATTTTTCATCTGTTTCTTTTACTCAGGTTGAATTAATGTATGACGAAATCTTAAGATATTGCACTTATTTGAGTTGATATCGTGCATTTATCTTCTTTTATGCATCGACTATTTCCTGCAAGTTATTCAGGTTCTACTTTCCTCACAATATTTCTTGAGAGATTCCAATGCAATCTCCCAGTTCTTTGACATCCAGGTATCATAAGCAAACCATTCTTTGCTGTCCCTTGTTTCGGCTTGGCACAATCCTACAATAGTGCCTGAGTCATGTTTCTTGAATTGCACGTCAATGACGGTTCGTTTACCTGTGGGAGGTAAAAACATATGCAGGAATTTCTTCTTTCCCTGCCACTCGAATTTCAGTTGTTGCTCGGTCATTATTTCAAGAAGCTTGCATCCAAGTGTACTATCTGCTTCAGGTCTTTCACCCCAAAAGAACTCATATGCTCCTCCACTCTGAAACTCTATATTCGCTCTCGGTGCCAACCAATGCTTTGTGTGTTCAGTACTGGTCCAAGCTTCCCAAACCTTATTGATTGGAGAATTAATGAGAATTGATTTTGTATAGCTCATTTCACATGCATTTTCTGTTTAACAATTCGTTAAGATACCCCACCTGTTCGGAACAGTTGTTTATTTCTCATCTTTTGTATTCAGTCCAATATTTATTAGTAAATCGTCAATAGTTTATCACCTATATTCCCATGCTGGACAGAGAAATTCCCTGAAGTCACAGTGCCTACAGGTGAAGTCGCTGGGTTTTGGGTCAAACGCACCCTTGCGAATTCCGTCTGCGGCTTTCTCCACTTTGGAGAGATGCTTAGTTAGGTCAGCTTCAGTAAACTGATGGCTGGAGAGAGGATCATCCGCATGGCGGAGGAAGTGAAGGGCAGCGCTTCCCGGCTCGCCAGATATTTTATCAACTGCATCTCTCAGTACTGCCTCAGTGTAAAGAGCAAGCTGAAGGCTGCCCTTCGCCGATTCTTTATTCTTGCTCGTTTTGTAATCTACCAGTGCTAGCGTGTTGCCTTCTTGATCAATTCGGTCAATCTTGCCGGTGATCTTCACTTTAATCTTGTTAATCGCAAACTCGAAGTAGCATTCCCGCCCTACAACTTCCGGAGGATTCGCCTGCACATATTCGAAGTAGTTACTCAGGATTTCTTCTCCCTGTCGCTTGAACTCCTGCGCCCGCAAAAGATACTCGAAAGCGTCTTCTTTCCAGTGCTTTTTCAACAGAGTGAGAAGTTGCTTTAGTGACATATCGTCATCGTTGTGATATTCCTCCAGCACATCGTGAATGATCTTGCCGAAGACCATAGCTGCCTTGCTTTTGCGTTCCGGCACCTTATCTATTTTCGCTAGCCGGTATTTCAGAGGGCAAGAGTTGTACTCGCTGATGCTGGTGGCAGAGAGTGTGAGTAGGCGATCAGGACTGACTGGTGAGACAATCTCTGTCGGTTTCTCGATCAGATGGTGATATGGATGGTCAGCAGGCAGAGAGCCCTCCTCATCCAGAGACTTCAGCCCGGCTGCAATTTGCATGACATTCTCATGCTGGTGAGCGGCAATCTCACGATTGAGTTCCACCAGCAGCTTCTGCTTTAGCTCTGAGTTTGTTCCAGACTTGTTTCCTGAGTGTGTATCGGTCATAACATTGATCTCCATAATTTCATTGTCACTTTCCTGCAATTCTTTCGTGAAGCGGGACTGGGCTTTCTCCGGCCCGAACAAGTAGAGCAGATCTTTAGTTCGTGTGACAGCTACGTAGAACATCCGGCGTTCTTCCTCCAGATGTTCATCATGAACCGTCATCCCTTCCGGTCGACTCCATTCTCTCCACGGCTCGGGTAGATGATTTACAATATGTGGTGGTCTGAGGCTCGCAGGGAATGTTCCTGCCCGGAGGAAAGGAATCATCACCACTGGGAACTGAAGTCCCTTACTGGAGTGGACTGTGAGTACCTGCACGGCAATATCGGTGTCGTATGTTTCTGGCTGGGTAGCCGGCATATTCAAGTCGAGCTGCAGGACGTCCATGTAGTTCAACCACGCTTCGAGGGATGGATCATCTTCCCTTGTAGCGAATATCTCAGCTATGGACATGAGTTCACCAAGATTTGCAAGATTCAGCCGTTCCCGGTAACGGTAGTTATGACGGCTGTTCCTCAGCGGTTCCGTATCTTTGACTACCTCAAGGATAGTCCACACCATCTCATCCGCTTTCCGGTGCTGTCCGTGAGCTTTCTCCAGTTTGGTCCTGGCAGCCAAGATCCACTTTAATAGCTCCAATTGCTCCTTCGGCAGACTTGGGTCATTCTTCAGTTTTTCCAACAGATTAAGACGCTCAGTTGCCGTCGCCTTCCTGTTTTGGCGGAAGAACTCTTCTGTCCATTCTTCCCCCAGATGCTGCTGCAGGATTCGGAAAAGGGCTGTCTCCCTTCTGTAGTCGTCTTGAATCAGATGACCCCAAGCCAGCACTTCCTTTACCAGCGGTACGCTAAAGAACTTCTCTACATGCACATCCACAGGTATGGAGTGGTGCTGGAGCACTTCCGCTACGGCTTTTACATTGGTCCAGCTTCGGCAGATAACTGCCATATCACCGTATTGGTATTCGCCGCTGTTGACCAGTTTACTTATTTGTGCTGGAATTCCTGACAGTGCCTGTACCCTCTCACTTATGTACCAGATTGGAAGTGGACCTCGTTTAGGATTTACCTTAGGAGTATGAAGCGTTTTAGCCTTTCGGATAGTATTGTGGGCAATGGAGACGTTTGCGATGTCTAGGATTTCCTGGGTGGAGCGGTGGTTCTCCTCCAAGGTTACCAAGGCGTAGTCAGGATGGTTGCTATATCGCTCTTCGAAATCGTGGATGTTGTAATAGTTGGCTCCTCGAAAGCTGTATATGCATTGGTCTTCGTCGCCTACCACAGTGATACTGGGATTTTCCGCTGCAATGAGGTTGACGATCCTGTTAAGAGCGTAATTGTTATCCTGATATTCATCAATGATGATGTGACGGAACCGATTACGTACTTTTCCGAGAATCCTAGCATCTAAGGACAACATCTTCCAGCAGTCGAGGATCATGTCGCCGTAGTCTACTACATTCAGCTTTTTCTTCTGCTTCTGATACCACTCGTACACCTTCACGAGGTCCGTAAGCTGCCGGGTAATCTCATCTGCTTCAATTTTTTCAGCGACGACAGGGAAGATATTTGGTATATTTTCTTCACGAAGATCTATTGACTTAAACTTGGTTTGAACTTCCGGTGGCGAAAGGAGCTCATCTCGGATTCGGTTGAAGAAATTGATAAATCCCTGGGTGATGGCTTGGACCGGATCGCTCTTGAAACTATATGAAGTGAGGAAATCCAAATCATCAAACCGTCGGATGAAAAGGGATGTGATATCCGGGTCCAGCCACAGCACTTTTTCGACATCTTCCGAAGAGCTGTATTCCCGAACAAGATTATTGCAAAAAGCGTGGAAAGTGGAGATGAACACACTGTCACTATTCTTACCAACTTCCATGCGTATCCGTTGATGGATCTCTGCAGTTGCCTTTTCCGTGAACGTCAGCACCACAACATTTTCCGGTTCAGCTATTCTATTCTCGATAAAATGTTTAATACGCAGGATGAGTGTGGACGTCTTTCCCGTTCCCGCTCCGGCTATTAGAATGAGAGGTGAAGGTGGATGCTCAATGGCTTTACGCTGCTGTGGATTCGGTATAAACATCACACTCGAAGTTAGTGAAATAGCACGTTAGAATGAATGGCTCTATTAATTACCCGGCACTTTTAAAGTGAAAATTCAGTCACAATATTTGTTGATGATTTTCTCTTATTTTTTCTCTGTGATCTCAGTGTTCTCTGTGTAACCCTGTTTTTCAATATCTGTTCGGTACAGAAACGTTATGATTTCCACAAAAGATATTTGGAAATTTTCATAAATGATTTAACCTCTTGCTTGATTGTGTATCTAAAGAGGCAGAATGACCCATGACAGATCGGGAACTTGTAGAAAGATATCAAAATGGAGAAAAAGGTGTATTTGACGAACTTGTCAAAAGACATTATGCTGGAACATTCAGTCTCTTCATGCGAATGGCAAGGGACGAGATGCTGGCTGACGATCTCAGTCAGGAAACCTATCTCCGCGTTTACCGTGGGCTCGATCGTTTTAGAAACGAATCGGAATTCACGACTTGGCTCTACCGGATTTCCGTCAATGTGGCCAACAGTCACTTCCGGAAGGAAAAGCTCAGGAAGATATTCGTCAGTGATGAAGATGTGGAACACCACCCTGCGGGAGAAGATCCTGAAGACGTTTGGACTCATGCGGGCCTGTGGCCAGCCATTGAAAAGCTTCCCAATAAGCAACGAACGGTGGTTATTTTGAGGACGTTTCAGCAGCTGCCGTTCCGCGAAGCAGGAGAGATCATGGGCATTACAGAAAACAGTGCAAAAGTGAATTTTCATCATGCAGTAAATAATCTGCGGAAGGAATTGGGGGAAGAGGAATGACATCATTTGAGGATAAACTCAATTCTCTTGCTGTCCGCGAGGTTACTGTCCCCGATGCTGATGATTTCCTGGAGCGCCTTCACGGAACCATCCGCAAGCGGGAAGAAAAGCGGCAGTCGCTGATCTCAGGAGTAATGGCAATGATCATTTTCCTGGTTGTAGGATTTGGTGTTTACCAGAATGCAGATCGTTTGAGAGAAATTCCTATCTATCTGAATGGAGAGTTATTCCTGATCGCTGAGTTTGATGATGAGGAACTCGAACAATACAACATTGTTTTCGATGAAGAACTTGTTTACGCCTCAGCCGAGTATCTCCTTGAGAATGCAGATGTTTTGGGGATTGACTGGGAATTGTTGAAAGAACTGAATGATGCAGACATCATCAATTTAGAAAATGAACTCTCACTGGAGGAACAATCATGAAGAGACTAGCCATACTGTTGCTAATGACGGGTCTGGTACTGGCTCAAATGCCGGACAAGCCCGATAGAGATCGCTTGGAGATGATGAAGATGTGGCGGTTGACGGATGAACTCAACCTGACAGAGGAGCAGGCAGAAAAATTCTTCCCCAAATACCGGGTATTGATGTCAGATCTTGAGGATGTAACGAAGCAGGAAATCGAATTAATGAAGCAAATCGGCGAGCTATCCGAGGAGAAGGAAGTGGATAGCAAGAAGCTTAATTCTCTAGTTAAGCAAGCTAGCGATTTTGAGAAGAAAAAACTCGATATAAAGTATGAGTTTTTCATGGAAACCGGAAAGATTCTCACTCCCGAACAGCAAGCTCGCCATGTTGTTTTCGAGAGACAGTTTAGAAGGCAGCTTAGGAGAGGAATCCGGGAGTATGGGCGAGACAAAGGAATGGAACATCGTCGTGATTTTGAACCGAAACGTCCGAGAGATCGCGGCCGGGGTGGTTTCTAATATATCAATCAAACTGAAATGGATCTGAAAGAACAAGCACTGGTACAGGTTAGAAATACCTACTCTTCAGTCGTTGGCGATGGAGATCTTACGACTGAAATCATGTTTTCCTATCCTCGTCACACTGTAGCGGAAGTTACTGCAGAAAGTGGCTGTCCTGCCTTCGTCCTTGAATTCTTGGAGGAAGCAATCCGATGCGCTGACAAATCTGTTCTTATCAGACGTCTTTCTGAGAACGACTACATTCAATCTGGTGATAAGGCAGTTCAGCTTGAGGGGAATGGCCGGGCTATCCTTACGGCGTGGCAGGTAGCAGTACCTCTAATGGAAATAGCTGTGGCTGTTCTGGTAAAGGTCGCAGACGTGCAATCGGTTCTTGAACCGGCACGAATTGGCATAACCCACCGGCTGGATCTTTTACCCGCTGCGGACCGGATTATCAAATATACACTAGAGCAGGTGGGAGGTGTTGTCTTCGGTTCACGCCTGGACGAAATCATTCACATCAGCTTGGAGCACGTCCACTGGGTGGGGAATGTAAAGAGAGCTGTAGAAAAGGCTCTTGCCGAAGCGGGAGATATTCGAAAACTAATCAAAATCATCGTGGATGCGGATAGTGTCGAGGAAGCGATATCACTCCTTGATATGAAGATTGATTTCGTCTGGTGCCGCGGCTTTACTGCGGAGGATGTACGTTCGTTGGGAGAGGTTTCGAAGGGGTGGCTTCACATATTAATAGATGAAACAATTCCGTTGGAAGAAGCAAAGACTTTGAGAGAAGCGGGAGTAAGGCTCTATGCTCTCGATTTTTCAATGCCAAAGGTTGAAGAATCAACACTTAGTCTCCACTTCACATAATAAAGGAGAAAAACATGTCAGCAAAAATACGAAGCAGCTTAATGTTTTTCATGGCTCTCAGCCTAATCCTGGCAGGGTGTGAAAATACTGAACTGTCAGATCAGGAAGCCATCGAAACAGTACTGGAGCAGATGATCCTGGAAAGTGAGAATCTTGGGATGGACGAGTTTGATGATGGTGGTGCTCTTGATGATGAATTTGGTAGCATTACCGATGATGGACTCATGAGAACCATGGATGACTACTATCCAGCAGATTCTCTTCGTTTCCGGTTTGGGCGTGATGTGACCTCTCACAGCCGGACTATTACTCATGAGTTCTTTGGTGATACACTGGTGATTTCTACTATCGACCATGCTTTAAGTGGAGATTTCATAACGGTTATCTTCGATACAACAGGTGCTTTAGTAGACTCGTTTGCTAAACCATTTGATATCACTGCCATCCGTAAAGTGAAGTTTGAACGTTTTGATGACTCGAACGATCAGATGCGTAACTGGCAGTTAGCAGGATTTACCCCGCTGGTAAGCGGAGGAGGTGATAAGGTTTCCATCGACTCTGTGAAGTTTGTAGGTGCGGACGGATCGGTTTTGTTTTACTTGGAAAGCGACGGAATTACCGATCTCTTCATCGATCCCCAGGAACTTCCGCAATTTACTGCAGGGGATACCGTGACTGTCCTCCTGTATGTGACAAACTTAGGACCAGAGTACGATTGGGAATCAGGTGAAGGAGCACATTTGCGAATCGGCCGTGGTCGGCGATCTGATCAAGGACACCTCCATCAGCGCAGGCGGCTATTCGATGACGGTGAGCACGGTGGCGACGCTGAAGCGAACGACAATGAATTTACCCGGATCTGGAGGATGCATCCACCGGGCTGGGGTCATCCGCGTCGTGTGTTCAAGCTGTTTCTGGATGTGATTGACTTCGAAACCCTCTTCAGCAGTGATGGGACCTACAACGCCGCCATGTGGGGATTTCCGTATAAATCTGTGCGTTAGAATATAGTCACATCTTCAAGTAGTGAATTCCCCGGCACTTTGCTCCCAAGGAGTCCCTTCGGGAAAAGTGCCGGGGAATTTGTATTAAAATATCATTACTCACCTAACCTGGATTATTCATCAGAAAGAAAATATTTGTCACAAGTACAGAAATGAGTGAGGATAAAAGAATTATGTTGGTAAGTAATTATTTAAAACGTAATTATGTAAAGGAGCACGATTTACGTTTTATCCGCAGGATGCTGTGCACATATTTATCCCGAAAAAACTCGGGACAGGCTGTTTTATCATCGATAGCAATCCAAACATTAACATGGCTCGTTCACAAAATTAAAAAAGCTGATGGTAATTAATGAGGCTAATATCAAGACGGCGAATTAAAAACAACATGTCGAAACCGTCTGCCCATTCACCTGTCTGCCGAAGCACCAGCGCAGGCAGGTAGTACAACGTAGGAGGGTCAGTGATTCCTGTAAGTGTTAGTGATAGGTTGTATTTAATACCTCCGTCAACCTGCCCGACAAGTCATTCAGGCGGGTAACTCGTACCGGGATTATTGACGAATACCCCTCAGGGTGCTGTGCATAATCACCAGTTCACCACTCACTTCTCACCACTCACAATCTCTCCTATCCCCCCATCTCCTCAGCTCCCTTTCTCCCCTACTCCTTTGCTCCCCAACTTCCCTGCTCATCTGCCGTGATTTGTATCATGTGATGTTCCATGAAAATGTGTAAACTTCCTATTATGAAAAAGCTTATTACATTTCTCACTTTCACTCAACTCCTCTGGGGGGTGAGCGCTGTTCAGCAGATGGTCAAGCTGGTTCAACCTGACGATACGGAAATCGAGGCTTTTCTGATAGGAGATGAATGGAATCATCGGTTTGAGTCTCGGGAAGGGTACACGCTTGTTCAGAACGAAGAGGGTGAATGGGTTTACGCTGTTTCTGTTCAAGAGGGCAAGCTTATCCCCGGGGTAAAAGGGATAGACCCAACATCCGCTGGCATCCCACTGCATCTCCATCCTGAACTCATGAGGCCAGAAGACAATTCACCTATTCCTGACATCAGTACTATGCGAGATGATTATAAATTACCGTTGCTTTTGATCGAATATCCCGACTATTCTGCCCAATATACTGAGGAAAACTTTTATGATCTGATGAACAGCTCCGGTTGGAACGGTACCGGCAGTTTTCGCGATTTCTACGAAGAGATTTCTTATGATCAGTTTCACCCTCTGGCAACTGTTGACGGCTGGTACATGGCGGAAAATAATCACGACTATTATGGTTACAATCAAGGCTATACTCACGCAGTTGAATTGGTACGAAAGGCAGTAGATGAAGCTGAAGCGTCTGGCATGGACTTCTCCCGGTTTGATAATGACGGTGACGGTTGGGTAGATGCTCTGAATGTTGTGCACGCAGGACCCGGAGCGGAGGAGGGTGATCTGTCCAATATCTGGTCACATAAATGGTCATTATCAGCAGCCGGTCTTGCTGTACAGTATGACGGGGTGTGGATCGACAGCTACACCATCAACCCCGAAATTCAGTACAATACACAAGTGTATATTGGCGTCATCGCCCATGAATTTGGTCACGCCCTGGGACTGCCTGATCTCTATGACACAGACTACAGCTCATCCGGTATCGGAACCTGGGGACTTATGTCGGGTGGTTCATGGGGAGCTGATGGCGGATCGCCGTGGTATCCTTCTCACATGTGCCCATGGAGCAAGACGGAGTTAGGATGGGTGACACCGATTGTTATCGAGAATGATACTTCCACAATCCAGTTGCTTCCTGTAGAGACCTATCCGGTAGTCTACCAAATCAATCACTCGACGGATGACTCAGAGTACTTTATGCTGGAAAATCGCCAGAAGCGGGGTTTCGACGTGAACTTGTACACGGATGGCCTCCTTATCTGGCACATGGATGATGAAAAACTTTCTGGCTGGGGTCCAAATACTGATGAGCCTCATTATGGAGTAGGACTGGAGCAGGCGGATGGACAGTACCATCTGGAGTTGGGTTACGGTCGTGGAGATGCCGGCGATCCTTTTCCCGGCTCTACGGGGAACCACACCTTCGATGATGATTCTGTACCCAACTCCCATAGCTACTACTTCGTCCCTTCCCTGATTTCCGTGAATAACATTGTCCATATTGATACAATGGTTTACGTGGACGTAAGTGTGGGGACCGATGTAATCGTCAACTCCGAGCTTACCTACGGTTCCGGACCTGCGTGGGATACCGGTACAATTTCTGTCGCTCTCGCTAACGATTTCGATATTGGTCAATTTTCCTGCATCCTCCACGATTCTCCTGACCGCCTTATCATAACCGGAGTGAATTTGACTGGACGCTCATCCGGTATGGATGTTACGTTCGAGGAGAGTGAGGACGGCAATGCCCATGTGGAGCTTTACAGCGGGACTATCTCAGCCGGGACGGGCTCGATCTTAGAGATTGAATATTTCTGTTACAGTGGCGCCGAAATGACAGTACAGATCCAGACAGCAGACGCTGATGCCTTTGACACTTTCGGTGAGGAAGTGATCGTTACTACAGATGATGGAATTTTCCAGATACAGTCCGTACCGCAGGTGTTATCCGCTGGTGAAGCGAACGGTACAGCGGGGGAGGTGGTGGCTGTACCGGTGGAGTTTGCTTCCAGCGTGCCGCTGAGTTTCATCGGTTTCCGGCTCTCTGATAATCCCGATTTTCTTTCGCTTTATGCTGAGCCGTTTACTGACGCCAATAGCAATAGTCAATGGGACGAAGGGGAGAATTTCGAAGATACCAATGGAGACGGCTCTTGGACCGGCGAGGTAGCGCTGGGGGAACGGATTTCCGGCTGGGAATATGATGTTTATGAAGCAAATAATTCTATTCTCTTTTCCACAGTGAACTGGCCGTATCCACTCGATCCTGACACTTCGCTCCTGGTGGAGTTTAACATGCTCATTTCTCCGGATGCCGAAGCGGGAGAGGTAGCGTTGTCCATCTCCAACATCCAGATGATAGACTTCCTGGGCAATCCCGGTGTGGAGGGTGTCAGCACGGATGGAGTTTTCACGGTCACATCAGGGGGCTCGGTTGGTGACGGTGCTAACCTTCCGTCTGCATTTGAGTTACATCAGAACTACCCCAACCCATTCAACCCGGCTACCACAATTCGTTTTGATCTTCCCAAGGATGCAGATGTGCTACTTGCTGTTTACGACGTTCTCGGAA
>CAZHRR010000053.1:0-15014 GCA_964534955.1 uncultured bacterium | reverse complement strand
CTTCTATAGCTTCTTTCACTTGCTGGAGAGTAATATGCTCGGGCTGCATGATCATAAGAGCCCATGTCCAGTTGTCACTGCCGTCTAAATCAAAGCCGTCTCAACCATTCACCTGCTAGGAAAATAAATATTTTCTTTACAGATAACACAAAGAGATGACATCTTTGACAAAGATGTCATCTCTTTCCTTCACTCCCTGAGGACAGTCCAAGTCATTTAGAAAAGTAATTGGGGGCAGTTATCTGATCCCTTTTTCGTTCTAAAGAATTGCTACGCACTTCGATAAGTGCGCTGCAACTTTTATTCCAACCTTACTTTACTGATATGACTCCCACCTACTCTTCAGTTCGGGATCAGCCACATTTTCCAGGATATAGTCGCAGTAATCCCGTCCTATAGCGCCGCTGTCCCTACCGGTCATAACGAGCTTTTTCTCGAAATTGCCGCAGACATCGAGGGCCATCTCCAGCTTGTCAGCTTGATCTCCATAGTCGATGTGACGCATCAGCATGGCTCCTGCGCGGATCATGCTGCTCGGGTCTGCGTACTTAGAACGTCCTTCATTCACCATCCGCGGTGCAGAACCGTGGATCGCTTCGAACATAGCGTACTTTCGTCCGATGTTGCCAGCTCCTGCAGTGCCGACTCCTCCCTGGAACTCAGCCGCTTCGTCGGTTAGAATATCACCGTAGAGATTCGGAAGAGCCATGACACGGAACTGCGTCCTTCGCTTCGGGTCCACCAGCTTTGCTGTCATGATGTCAATATACCAATCGTCCACCTCCACCTCGGGATACTCTTTAGCAATCTCATAACCGATTTTCAGAAACTTACCATCGGTGGTCTTCACCACATTTGCCTTGGTTACCAGCGTTAGCTTATTGATATCGTTCTCGCTCGCATATTCAAAAGCGAGACGGATTAGACGCTCTGTACCCTGTGTTGTAGCGACGGTGAAATCGAGTGCCAGATCGTCCGTCACATCTGTACCATCACTCCCCAATGCGTAGGCTCCTTCAGTATTCTCTCGGAAGAACATCCAGTCAATCCCCTCAGTGGGAACGCGCACCGGCCGGACATTTGCAAAGAGGTCCAGCTCCTTTCGCATGGCCACGTTGGCACTTTCGATGTTGGGCCATGGATCACCCTTGCGTGGTGTAGTCGTGGGACCTTTGAGAGTCACGTGACACTTCTTAATCTCTTCCAGCACGTCGTCAGGGATAGGTTTTTCTACTTCAGCCCGATATTCGATTGTGAGCCCTTCAATGTTGCGAAATTCTACCTTCCCAGCATCCAGTTCGTCCTTCATCATAACTTCAAGAACTCTCCGAGCCTCCTCTGCAATAAAAGGACCAATACCATCGCCCCCGATGATACCGACAATAATAGGTTCCAGCTTGGAATAATCGGTCTCTTCCTCTCCCGCTTTCATTCGCTCAATACGGGTGAGTTGTTCCTCCAATACTTTACCAAGATGTTCTTTTGCTTGATAAATCGCTGCCGTAGTCATTATTCTTACTCCTCCTTATGAAAAACTACTTATCCACAGGATTTTCGCAGTAGGCTGTTCCTGCGGAGTATTAATAGGATTTAGTTATTCTTCTCTGTTTTAGTATCAGATTTAGAGTCGGTATCCTTTTTCTTTGTGGAATTCGATTTACCAACTGAACTACTCGTCGAGTTGTTTTTCCTCTTGTAATCTGTGATGTAAAATCCCGATCCCTTGAAAATGAGGCCTGCCCCACCGCCGATCAGACGAATCACATTGCCAGAACACTCTGGACAAACCTTAAGAGGTTCATCCGTCATCTTTTGGAAATGCTCGAACAGATGTCCGCACTTATTGCAACTGTATTCGTAAGTGGGCATATTAATATCTACCTGATTAGCTCTAAATCATGATCAATTTCAGCTGCAAAATTTAGTAAGAAGTAATGATAAATCGGGAGGTTTTCTACACTCTAAGAACTATCCACCAAATCTTTCCTTTAACTTTCTGGAAACGCCGGGAGGAACGAATACATCAATATCACCGCCCAACTCAGCGATTTCACGAATAACAGTAGAATTAAGGTGGGCATATCTGCGGTGCGGCATAAGAAATATGGTGGTTATATTGTCATCAAGGTGCCGATTCATCCACGCCATCTGAAACTCAAATTCAAAATCGCTGACGAACCGAAGTCCTCTTACCAACGCCACTGCCTGCTTCTTCTTTGCGAAATCGACAATCAAGCCTCCTGTGTGATCTACCTCGAGATTTTCCAAGTCATTTGTCGCTTCATTGATAAGCTCGATTCTCTCTTCCAGATCAAATAAAGGCTCTTTCGAGCTGTTCTCGGCAATAGTGACAATCAGTTTGTCAAACAGACTGAGAGCCCGGATGATAATGTCGAGATGCCCATAAGTGATTGGGTCAAAAGTTCCTGGATAAATTGCGGTCCTCATGATTACTTCCTGAAAATAGTCAACTGTGTTTCACCGTAAGTCTTTATCCGGGCTTTATCCGGCTGCCAATTCTCCCGCTTGGACGATTCGATAATCAACAAGCCTCTTTCTGTCAGTCGCTTTAAGGCTGCTTGAGCAAGATCATCAAGATCAGTTTTTCCATATGGTGGATCAGCGAGTATGATATCAAATACGTCACACTGGGAGAGATAACTCACAGCATCCTGCTGTACAATATATACAGAAGCATCTGGAAAGAGTTGAGCATTCAGTTTTGTCACACTAAGGGCCTTATCACTGTTATCCACGAATGTAACTGATTCTGCTCCCCGACTAATTGCTTCAAAACCTAGAGTACCTGCGCCAGAATAAAGATCCAATACCTTTTCGCCTGTCAAATTACCAATGATATCAAAAATGCTCGTTCGCACACGGGAAGATGTAGGTCTGATACGACGGCTTTGTCCCGTCTCCAGACGCTTCCCCTTCAAACTTCCGGCGAGAATAGAAGTAGTCATATTATTGTGAACCCTCTTGAAGATTGCGGAATTCATCGATGGTATATTCGTTGATTTTGGTCTTCACATCAGATCTATACTGAAGATACCACACAACTGCAGCTCCAATTCCTACAGCTAATAAAAATGCAATTAGGGATTCCCAGGCAATTGACCTCCCAGGCTTTCTTTTCGACCTTTGCTGAACTTTTAATGGTGGTTCAGTTTCTTTATCTGTTTTCGGCTGTTCAGGATGTTCAACAGGGGGTTCAGTTTTCGGTACATTCTGAAACCCCTTTTTACCAAAGAGATTTAGATCAGGCATGTGTAATTCTCCGTTGGGAAAGTCCAAGAATGGAAGAAAACGACCCGTCACCTGCATAACTTCCTGCATTCTCTTCTTCCTCAAAAGGTAATACAGGGGTCATGATTTCTATTGCTTCTTCAGGCACAAACTGCTCTGCGTAAGATGGTAAATATCCTGCCAGAAACATTTGAACATCGGGATTCTGTTCTTCACCCAAGATATATCGATCGAACTCATCCATGTATAGTTCAACAAATTCACCATCACCTCTAACTGTCTCTAATTGAATGTCCTCTTCAGTAATTTTAAACTCTGCTAAAGCCGCCAACTGTCCTTTGTCATGAAATACGGCCCTAATAGTATTGTCAAACGGTTCAAATAGCGCAACTCTCGTTTTACGCCCATTGTCTAATTCGTTCAACACACTGCTTAGTGCAAAAATATCCGGTTCCAGCCAAATGGGAAAGCCTTCAGCCTTCTCAATAGTCTCTCTTACATCGTTTAGGATTTTTTCTCGGATGACGCTAACGGCAACCGTTATATTTTTTTCATCCTCGCGAACTTCCTGAAAAAACGCATTCATTTCCCGCCAAAGCGAACCGTATTTCTGTTCCATCTGCCAAGTAACGAATTGTTCTATTTCAGATTGCTTCAGATCCGCTTCCATTGAAATCAGATCACACTGAATAAATTCCTCTCCAAGAGAGAGAAAGACATCCTCCCCTTTCATGGGTATTTCTTTTGATAAAGAACTCAGTGTAATTGACAGATTTGGGGAAGATGTTTTAACGGTGCCAATATAATCTATTACTACTCCTTTACCTATAGCAGAAAACCCTGCATACCGAAGATAACCATCCTTAATGGAAATGGTAATCATATATTAATGTATCCAACTTGCAATACCGTTCGAAACGCTATCACCTTCCACGTCAGGGTCGAATGTAAAGAGAAGATACCTTCGTTCCGAGTAATCCTCATCTGGAACCTTGATAACAACGTTTTCAGAATCTGTCCTTATGATATAGCGCTTATCCCCGATGGGAAAATTAAGTACAGATTCATTCGGCCGGAAGCGATCATAGTAGTGAATTACCTCCGCGTGCTCCGACTGACTCGAATCAGCTATTCCCATATAGTGTACAGTAAAAGTATCAAGAGAGGCTATAAATGATTCCAGCTTGTCTGCCCTTACGAAAGACGTATCCATAAACCACGTTTCAGAATTATAGGGGTCCTCCGAACGGTCTTCCACCACCACACTGTAAACTTCATCTACTATAGTATCCTTACGAACGCCGAGATGTCCAAAAGAAGTATCATAGGTAGTTACATACCGCACATACTGAGCAAGAGGATTCTCTCCAAGGCGACGGTCCGGTTTCATCCAGATGAATGATTTTGGTACAGTAACCTCGACTACGTGTCCGTTCAAGACTATCTTCCGGGGCTCATTGCTAAAGAGAGAGTCAGCCACTACAGAATCTCGAACAGCATTAACTAACTGGATTGCCCATTCAGCATCTTCTGTTGTCTCTCCGGTGAACTCTTGGTAAAATTCCATCACCTTATTTATATCCAGCATCTGACTGTGATTTTGATCTTCGATATCAGTCTCCTCTGTCCAGATCGATCTGGGAATATAGATCACAATGACAAAAGCTATAACTGCCAGAACAATTCCCATCTCCGTTAGATCACGAGCCAGCCACCAACGGTATTTCTTTTCTTCTTCGCCAGCTAATATATTATCCCGTTCTTGAATATCTTCCATTCTTATTGTCCACCTTTAGATAATTACTTTTTCCCGGAATCGAGCCAACATCTTGCTCCCAATTCCCTTCACTTTTGTTAAGTCTTCAATTGATTGAAAATCACCATGATCCTGTCGGAAAAGCATGATTCGTTCCGACATTTTCGATCCTATCCCTGGTAAGGACATTAACTCACTCTTGGTTGCCGTATTTAGATTTATCGGCCCCAAAACGTGTTCAGCCCCTGAGCGCTCTCTGGATTCCACGACAGCGGTAATTCCAGCCTGTTGGGTTTCGACAGATTCTGCAACTGTTATACTCTCCTTGAACCAAGTTCTCCGGGCATATCCAACAAAAACCCCCACAATCAGAGCCCCCAGAAGAAAGCGAATGATTATTCTCTCCTGTTGAGTCAACGGCGCCTTACCTTCCTTACTTTAGCTCTACTTTGACCATTTAAGGATGATAATTCCTTAAAAAGTTTCTTTTCCTCTTTACTGAGTGAAACAGGAGTTGATACCTGGATTCTTACAAGTTGATCACCTTTTCGGCTCCCCTGCACAGAAGGAAGCCCCTTACCTTTCATCCTCAAAATCTGTCCTGACTGAATTCCAGCAGGGATTGTTAGCTTTACTTTCCCGGAAAGTGTAGGAACCTCCACAGAATCACCTAAAGCAGCGTTGGCAAAAGAAACTTCCAATTCTGTCATTACATCTGAATCAATCCGGTTAAAGTAGGGATGATCATTTTCCTCAAAAAATACAATCATATCACCGGGTGCAGCCCCTCGGGCTCCCTTATTCCCCTCACCACGTAGAGTCATATAGTTTCCTGTCGCTACACCTGCGGGAACTTTTACCTTGATCTCAACTTTCTTCCTAGTTCTTCCATCTCCTGCGCATACACGGCACGGATCATCAATAATCTCGCCAGATCCTTGACAATTGGGGCACCGGGTTACGTTTACGAACTGACCAAGAAATGAGCGTGACATTTGGCGCACCTGTCCGCTGCCATTACAGGTTGAACAGCGTGAAGGCATTGTGCCAGAACTGGCTCCTGATCCTCCGCAATCTCCGCAAGATTCCATCCGCTTAACCTTAATCGTCTTGTTTACACCCGTCGCAATATCTTCCAGATCAAGTGGAATGGAAACTCTCAGATCGCGTCCTCGTCTCGTTCGAGATTCCCTCGCTGCTCCTCCACCGAAAATATCTTCAAAGGGATTCCGCCCACCGAAAATATGTCCAAATTGGCTGAAAATATCATCCATCGAGAATCCAAAACCGCCAAAGTCCGGCTGACCTTCCATACCTGCTTGACCAAATTGATCATATTGCTGCCGTTTATGTGGATCACTCAAAACTGAATATGCTTCAGCAGCTTCCTTGAATTGTATTTCAGCATTGCTGTCACCCGGATTCCGGTCGGGGTGAAATTTCATGGCCTTTTTACGATATGCTCGCTTGATATCACCTTCGGATGCATCTTTATTTACACCCAGTATATCATAATAATCTCTGCTCACTTGCTCACCACCACTTTCGCATGACGGATCACCCTGTCCCTCATTCGGTACCCTTTTTCAAATTCTTCGATAACTGTGTTTTCTTTGTGTTCTTCAGATTCCTTCACCATGAGTGCATCATGAAGGTCAGGATCAAATTTTTCACCAACAGAATCGAAAGAAACAACATCCAGTTTTTGCAGCCTTCGAGAGACCTTTTCAAGAATTAGTGTAACTCCCTCCATAATAGAATCAATAGAAGCATTCTCATCGCCATTACTGGAGTTTACCATTCGCTCCAAGTCATCCACCACAGGCAAAAGAGCTACTATAGCATCCCGTCCTTCATATTGTAACAGGTGGCTGATCTCCCTCTGCTTCTGCTTCCGATGGTTATCGAATTCAGCCCTCAGACGAAGATGTCGATCCTCGAGAGCGCTATAAGCTTGCTTCAGTTCAGCCAATTCAGAAGTCAGTTTCTCCAACTTTAAAGCATCACCCTTTTTAGGCTTACTCCCAGAGGTTTTCTTAGGCTTGTTCTTCTTTGATTTATCTGATTTAGTATCAGTAGACATCTATAACTGTGGGAAGATAATTAGAAAATGAATTAACCAAACCTTGCACCTTCCGGTAGTCCAAGCGAGTAGGTCCCAGAACACCCAAATGCCCAATAAAACTGTCTCCACCGAATTGAGAAATCACAAATGAACACCTTCGAAGAGCAGCTTCCAGATTTTCACTACCAATTGATACATTGGTACACCCAAGTTTTTCGATTGATCTGGTAATCACATGTTCATCATCCAACGCAGCAACAATTGCCTGCATCTCTTCGGAATCTCTAAACTCTGGATTTGCAAGTAAACGCTCTTTGGAGGATGTGCTCAATACAGTCTTATCACTCACTCGGAAATAGGTGTGGGCATTTTCCATTACATTTCTAATAATTTCACTATCTGACACCTCACTATCTTTCAGACGCTCCGAAACCGATTTCCTAAGTTCTTCTTCCTTTAATCCCAAGAGCCGTTCCCTGAGAATTGATCTGATCAAATCAAGATGTGACTCTTTAACTTCTGTAGTGATATCAAGCATTACTGATTCGATGGAGGAATACTCAAATCCTAAAATCAGGAGGAGCTTACCTGTACTCAATTTCAGAAGTTCCAGGTCGGTCAAGATGGATTCTCCGGTTGATGACCAGACAATAAATCCAAAAAGTCTGCTAAGCTCAGCTAGGGCATCAGCAGAAACCTGGAGGATTTCCTCTACTGAGTGAGACACTTCCGCCAGTTCTTTCATGATAAGAGATACTTCTTTCGTTAAGTCATTGGGTGCTCCCATCAGTTCATTCACGTAAAGCCGATAACCAGAATCAGTAGGAACACGGCCGGAAGATGTATAGAGGTGTTCCAGATAACCCACTTTCTCCAAATGGTGCAAGGTATTGCGGATAGAAGCAGGACTTATCTCGAGATCATAAGATTCCTTCAAGCGTACAGATGCCACAGGCGCTGCAGTCCTGATAAAGTCTTCGATAACGATTTTCAGGATACTCCGCTCTCGATCTGTGTATTTCTCTAACATAGTTAATTCAATCATAATTCTTCTCGAGAATATCAGCAAAAATTACTACTCGACCTATGCAAAAACAAGACCTATACCTGCAAAGTCAGCTGTCAGGTTATCAGTTTTTGCACAGCTTTTCGACTGCCCATAATAGAAAATATTACGACAACCACTATCAATAGGATAATCACTCGCCAATCCCAGGTAATCTGGTACCGGGAGAAAAGAAAAAGAAACGAATTTGTTGCCCGGAAAAAGACATACGTGAGTATGGAAGCGATAACCCCTCCTGCCAGCCCCTCAATGACTCCTTCGACAACAAAAGGCATCCGAACAAAGCGGTCTGTAGCACCTAAGAGCTTCAGGATTCGTATGAGATCTTTTCGTGAATAAATAGTCAACCTGATTGTATTGGATACCAAAACAGTAGTCCCCATCAGAATAGCCAGGGAAATCAAGGCGACAACGGAAAGTATTCCCTGAAAATAATTTTCAATAGTAGTAATTACTTTGGCTGGATACTTTACCTTTTCAACCCTATCCATAGCTTCGATTGCCTTAGCAACAGGTTCTACCTCAACAGGTTCTATTCCACTCTCCCCAAGTTTTACTGTACAACTTGTCGGCAAAGGGTTATCGTCCAGAAGCTCGTAGATATTCTCACCAAATTCCTCTTGAAAAATCTCAGCAGCATCCTGCTTTGTGACCAAAGTTGCTTCCCGGACGCTGTTCATTGATATAATCTGCTCCATAATTTCCTGCGCCTCTGAATCGGTGGTCAACTGAGTGAAAAATACTTCAATAGAATATTCAGCCCGAGATTCGCTTGCCAGTCTGGCAAGATTGGAAGTAGCCATGGCCCCAAAACCTACAAAGCTGAGAGTCATACCTATGGCAGTAATAGAGGAAAAAGCAGACAACTTCGCTCGCCAGAGACTTCGAAATCCTTCCGAAAGCAGATAGAGAAACTTATCCATCTGACACCCTCATTTGTCCCTGAATTATCTCAAAAAACTTATAATTCCGGTCTTTTACCAGATTATAATTGTGGGTTGCCATCAGAACAGCAGTACCTCTCTCATTTATCCTTTCCAGCAGCTTCAATATCTGAAACGAAGCGGCAGGATCGAGATTGCCGGTGGGCTCATCAGCCAGGACAACAATGGGTTCTTTCACAATTGCTCTCGCCAGTGAAACAATCTGTTGCTCACCCCCCGATAGCTGATATGGAAGATGGTGACGCCTATTCACCAAGCTAAGTTCATCTAATACTCTATCTACTCGAGAATGTAATTCCTCACGGCTTGTCCCTACAACGTGCAAAGGCAAAGCCACATTTTCAAAGACACTTCTATCTTCGAGCAGCTGAAAATCCTGGAATACCATTCCCACCTTCCTGCGCAGGAAAGCAATCTGCTTCGACTTAATCTTTTCAGAGCTGAACCCGGCTACTTCTACACTACCTTCCTGAGAAATAGCATCCATGTAGATCATCCTGAGTAATGTAGTCTTTCCTGCACCCGTAGGACCGATGATACATATGAATTCACCTTCGTCAACAGAGAAAGTGGCATTAGATACTCCCGCACCCCCTTTAAAAGCGTAAGTAGCATTTTTAAATCTGATCATAGAATGTCTTCGATCAACCACTCAATACCCTGATAATAACGAAGGCAATGAAAGCCACATAACCGCTCAACATCAAGAACGCATAAAACCGGGGTATGGTTGACCTGCGGAGTAACGGATAAAGTAAAACAACATAAACTATCATAACAGGAAGTTCAAATTTGGCTACGCCGGGATCAACTTTCATAGGTGAAATTGCTGACACCAGACCAATTACAGCCAGAATATTGAACATATTGGATCCAATTATATTCCCCAGTGAAATTTCACTTTCTTTCTTGTAGGCAGCCACGAGGGAAGTTGCTAATTCGGGTAAGGATGTACCGTAAGCAGCAACTGTCAACCCGATTACCAAGTCAATATTTTTCCCTGCTATTCGTTCTGCCAATCCTGTGGAACCTTCCACAAATAAGTGGGCACCGCCGGTCAGTGCACCGATTCCAATACTCACGATAATCAGGTTACCGGGTATTGTACCATTGATACCATCATCAGACTTTTTTTCCCGACCGGTAAGAATACAGTAACTGGAATAGATTATGATACCACCAAAAAGTGCTACCCCCTCCCATCTTTGAACTAATCCATCGAGCAGCATAATAGTAAAAAGCACTGAAACAGCCAGTAAAAAATTCAGATCTTTTTTGACACGTTTAGCAGAAATAGTAATAACGAAGAGAGATGCACTCAGTCCAAGGATTAATCCTACATTAGCAACATTAGAGCCGATAACGTTTCCCACTGCAATGCCTTCCTTCCCTCGAAGGGCAGCCAGAAGACTTACAATCATCTCCGGGAGAGATGTCCCAAAGGCCACAATAGTCAAACCGATCACCAATGGTGAAATCCCCCATAAGCGAGCCAGTCTACTCCCTCCCCGGACCACAGACTCACCGCCAACGAAGAGCAGCACTCCACCACCGACGAGATAGCCTCCGATCTCAACCGGACTCACCTGCGATAAAGTCCTTTCTCTAAAATATACTCTTCGACGGCAGCAGGAACTGCATATCGGACTGTCTGTCTGGCGATTATCCGCTGTCTGAGGAGTGACGAAGAAATTTCGATTTGTGGTACATTCGCAAAATGAATGTGGGAGAGGATATCGGGAGAAATCCAGCTTGGCCTGAATCCAGGACGGGCAGCAACTAATACTTGTGACTCTTCAAGAATTTCCTCAGGTTTATGCCAGGTATGAAATTCTTTAAGTGTGTCACTACCCATCAGGAAATATATTTCTTTAGATTTGAGATTATATCGTTTCTTCAGCTCCCGGATTGTATCAATAGCGTAAGAGACCCCCCCCCGTTTTATTTCCACATTTGACAGCTCGAAATTTTCATTTCCCTCCAATGCCAATCGAAGCATTATCAGCCGGTCTTCAATAGTGGAAAGATCCGATTTGGTCTTATGAGGTGGAATACCGGCCGGGACGAAGATCATTTTGTCAAACCCTTCCGTTTCCTTCACCGTTTCGGCAATGATGAGATGACCTATGTGAGGTGGATCAAACGTTCCGCCGAAGAGGCAAACTTTCATGGTTCAACCTTCTCGAATGATGTCTCTTCAATTAACTTATCCGCCTGATGCAGAAGTTCATCAGACCGGAAGCGATCTTGGTGATCCAGGAAAAACTCCTTTGCCTCATCAACTTCACCAAGTTTGATATGCATTTCTATCACCTTTAACCGCGCTTTATCAATATAGTTTGTGTCGTAGTAAGTCTCAACGACATCGTTGAAGTAAGTAAGCGCTGATTGATATTCGTCTAATTTTATGTAGAGGATTCCTGACTCATATACTTTCTTGGCTTGTTTGCTCCGAAGCTTCCTGATGGCCTCATTTGCCTCAGCTACATGCTCCGATCCTGGAAAGTCCTCGATAAATTCCTGATATCTTTCAATAGCTCCGATGGTGTAATCTTGATCAAGATAGTATTCGGGTGATTTCTTTTCAAATGCCTGGCAGATGCGGAAACGACTGCGTTCAACAAAAGGACTGTAAGATTTGTACCGGACCAGATTATCATATTCGGAAATTGCCTCAACGTACTCCTTATTGAGAAAATAAGATTCGGCAAGATAATATTGTGCACTATCAGCATATTCGGAATAAGCTCCACGCCTTTTTACATAATCAAATTCTTCCTGCGCACGATAGTATTTCCCTTTCTCGAATAGAGCCATACCCTTCTTAAACTGTTTCCTTAAATTGATGTCCTCTTCCTTGCTGTTAGGGGGAGAACACGCTTGAAAAAGTAGGACGCTCAGAATTCCCAATAGGAGTGTATGATGTTTAAACATGCAAACAGTATCTGACAAATGAATATCGCTACCACCTCAGCGACAGAGAGATACCGCCGATTCCGTATTTAGAGTTACGCGAAAAGGTGGGTTTTATGCTGGCTTCAACTTTACTTGAACGCAGTGTACGTCGGCGTGTTTCCCACACGGCATCAATTGCACTTATCACATGATTGAACATAATAGCACTAACGGCATAACCGGCATACTGAAGATATCGGTTATGTTCCTCTCTAAGGTCTAAATAGTTATCTCTATTCTTAGTCATCACCAGCCACTCAGTGGAATCTCCTACAGATTTAGCAGTAATTTCAAAAGCTACATTTCCAGATTCATCCAAGATGTCATCCCAACCACCCACAAATTGATTGTACTTACCAACATTTTCATAAAAATCCCGGTCCCTGATAGCATCGTCCACTTCATAAGAAGTCCAATCAGGGATGGAATCACCATTTGCATCTTCGTTCGAACCGATAATTGATCCATCTGCCAGGAGAATCTGGATGTCGTGGGAACCTAGAATATTGATACCTAGACTATCCGGAAGGAAAAACATCTGATCATACCACAAATCCAACAGCCAGTGACTATCAGCCAGTGTCTCAAAATCGATCTTTGCATCATCGCCCTTCTGATCCAGATTTGACCAAACCAGGATACTTGCTATTTCCGCACCGACAAAAGCCAAAGACTTCCATTTGGCACCTGCATACCATTGGCCCGCACCAGGCAGGACGAGAGAATAGAGAAGACCCTTGGCAGGATATTTCCCCACAGTAGTGGAGTCATTCTCTTCCACGGGTGTTTCGATCTCAGTCTGTAGAAGTGAGCTGTGGAACTCAGGACGATAGACAAATACATCCCCACCAGCGAATAGACCGGATGTTAAAATCAGCAGTGCT
Source organism: uncultured bacterium (assembly GCA_964534955.1). Classification (GTDB taxonomy): domain Bacteria; phylum Fidelibacterota; class Marinisomatia; order Marinisomatales; family UBA2128; genus UBA2128. The sequence goes on along the minus strand of CAZHRR010000053.1, from coordinate 2,095 downwards.
ATTAGTTTGTTGTTCATATCAGAATCCAAAGAGAAGAGTGAAATAGGATCTTAACTCATTACCATAGTCATTTCCGTCAATGGAAAATTTATCCAATCCTTTGTGTATTTCCATGCCAATTCCTGTCGGATAGTTGTAAAAAGAGAATCCTCCCAATCGCAATAGAGCACCCACCGAATGCTTCAGAGTAAATTCATCTCCTGCTCCGTTCCAAGCATCACCTGCTTGAGCAACAACCCCAATCACAAAGTTCTGTAAAATGAACGGCCCCATAGGTAGATGTTTCTCCAGAAAGAGCGGAATCCGAAGAGATAACTCACCCAGTAATTCGCGGTTTCCCTCAATAGAATAAAACGGGTAACCCCTCAGCCCGGGAAGTCCACCGGCAAAGAAATTGAAGAAGGAATCTACTTCCGTTGACGACATCCACCCCCATTGCAGTTTGGCAGAAGCAGTCCAGCGCGGAGTCCGTGGAAGAGTCACATTAGCAGACAAATCACCAGTTATCCGCCAAAATTCGTAGGGAATAAAATCCGGCTCGAGGGTAGAGTAGTCCTCGTTGATCTTGAAACCGTCAATAAAATCGTCGTGCTCATACCGTGCTTCAAGATTACCTCTGACACCGTTCCCCGGATTGATTCCATAATCCACTGTAGGCTTGTGGATATCAGTCTGCCACACAATTCCGAAGTGCTTTCCCACGTAATAGTCAAAGCCGCGCTTTCCGAGCAGACCTTCCACCCGCTCCTTGATTCCTTCATGGAACTGCTGGAAAGAGCCATAGAGCTTCAGTTCATGGGAGCCGCGAATCGGAAACTTTAGACCGGCGTCCCACTGAAAAAGGCGGAAGTTGATGTCGTAGTTCAGATCGTATGTATCCTGCCACTGTTCATTCTCAAAAACGTTTCTGGTGAGGTAGAAAATCTCTGTGTAAAGTGTAGGATAGAATCGTCTGAATTCGAAGATAAGAAACAAATCCACATCACGCAGTGAATTCACGGATGCCCCACCGAAGATGTTCAGCCGGTTCAATATCTCGCTAGAGTAAAAGTAAAAGCCGGGTTTCCACGTTCCGTAGTCCATCATAAGCTTTGGGAAGACAAACATGGGCCCAAAGTTGTCTTCAGCTGACTCAGCATCTGTTTGCAGTTGCTCTGTCAGCGGCGCTGGAAGACCGGCAAACATAACGAAATGATCGGGACCGTAACCTACCACTTCTTCGGGAATCAACTCAGCAGAGCCGAGAATAGCAATTTTGTAGCCTCCATCTTCGTACAACGAGTAGAGAATCTGCCCATCCGGCCCCATACTTGGCATGAAGGCACCGCCGGTTACATTGGTGATATATCCTTGCTTCCCCGTCTCTTGATCCATCATGTACAGATTAAAAACGCCGCTCTTATCACCGGCGTAGATGAATCCGCCACCAGGCAGCGGTTCCACATCCCGCTCATCCCACTCTGCTGTGGAAATAAGATCAGTGAATACGGTGTCAGACAAACTGAGCGTTGCCGTATTCCGAAGGTGACTCTCTACATAGTCAAAGATGAGCCAGTTCCTCTCCGGTTCGTAAGAAAGACCAAATATCTGCCGGCCATTGTCGAAGTCCGTTATCTTCTCAGACTCACAAATACTGAGATTCACCAGAAACACGTTATGTGTTCCGTCCTCCACTGCGAGATAGGCCAGAAGTGAGTCATTCAGCACAACTGGTGAAAAGGCTCTTGCACCCCTCGTAAGCCGTTCTTCATCTTCATCCTCGAATGAGTACTGGTACAGATCGTACCACTTGGAGCCGTGCCAGTCGGGTTTGGATTTTTTGGTGTAGAAAATTATTGCACCGTCTGTACTCCATGCAGGAGCAGAGAGGACACCATCTACAATTTTCTCAGAAGACTCCGATTCAAGATCATAGATGTAGAGATCGGTTTGCGAGAAAAAGTCATTCTTCTTATTGGAAAGAAATGCAAACTTTTTGCCATCCTTCGACCAGACAGGATGTATGTTGGTGGTCCCCTCTCCTTCCAAAATGCGGCCTTTGCGCTCGTTTTCCAAGACTGCACTCATCCCATCGCCAAAGTGCTTCTCCAGACTC
>CAZHRR010000052.1:0-15465 GCA_964534955.1 uncultured bacterium | reverse complement strand
ATAATAGTAAAAGCTGTTATGCTGCACAGGATTGATGGGATAAAACTCATCTATCTGCACAAACTTGAGCCCACGAAGATCGGGCTTCTTCTTTATCCCCAGACCAAATTCAGCTCTGAATTTCTCCTGCCCAGGTACCGACCAGTTCTCAAGAAGATAGTTTGTCCACTTGATGAAGTATTCAGGTGTCTTACCAGTTGGGAGACTGACTACCCCTTGGGGGTTTTCGTCAGCCCACTCCAGAAATCTCAGCGCTGTCAGGAGTCCCAGTTCCGGGTAACTTCCAACTGTAAGATACGGTATTGGGGTCTCCGGGGGGGGATGAGCTGATCGTTCCAGAAATCGCTTTTCGATGGAAGAGTCAAACATGACAAGCAGTTTAGTAGTTTCAAATTTAAGACTTACCAGTCTCATTCAGAAACGGTGATTTTAAGATTTATCTGTCTACAATTCTGTCTACAATTATGCTTGACAAATAGCATCATGCTAATTAAACTGACATTATCAATCCGAGTAAAATCATCATAAACGAATTATTTAATCTTAACGAACAGAAGGAGGAAAGTATGAAGAAAGCAGCTATAGGGTTGCTTTGTCTGTTCGGGATTGTCACGTTCGCAATGGCTCAGGACTGGGATCATCTCGGCCATGCAACGTATGATCCCGCAGACGATACAGCAAACTGGTACGGAAATCCAGGCTCTCGCGGGCTGACAGCCGGTTCCGATCTTGACGGTGACGGTAAACAAGAGATTTTCGCTGCTCACTATGGCAATGGCGGGGGTGCTGTCGGTTTTGAATTTACCACTGAGGGTGAACTGGAGTTGGTCTGGGACTCATCAGACCTTGATACAACCACTTACTCCAGTGGAACGCGAATAGTACAGACCGGCGATATTGATGGCGATGGTTTCGGTGAAATCGTCTTCTTCCGCGGCCGGTACAGCAGTGATCCTGCCCGTGGTCTCTACATCTACGAGTGGGATGGTAACGACAACGGCTACCAGTTCGCTTTCCACAGCACACTTTTCACGTTGAGCGGAGATACCATCTCTGAGCTGCGTGTAGAGTACTTCGTCATTGACGATGTGGACCAGGACGGGGATGAAGAGATTATCTTCGCTTCAAATGGACCCTCTTGGGGTGCCAATCGTTCTGAGGACATGTTTTCTGTCCTTACCATTGACGGAGATATCGGTAGTGGATTTGAGTCCGTATCAGAAGAATACTACGTAAGCGCCCGAGAACTCGATCTCGGCGGCGGCTCAGCCATCAACGTAGCTATCAGCGATATTGATGATGATGGCTTGAAGGAGATATACTGCCATGCCTGGAACAGCCACAACAACTTCTTCGTTGAGGCAACTGGAGCGGATACGTATGATCTTGGCGATACCACCTATCAGCAAATCACAGCAGGTCTTGGCGACCACGTCAGTCTTATGAATGCTGCTGTTGCTGATATTGACGGTTTAGCAGGGGATGAAGTTTACGCCTCCAACTACTACACCGGTGATGTTTACTTGATTTATGACAACAACGGTGATGCCACCAACTTCGACAGTACCGAAGTCATAGCTCTAGGTGTAATCGGCACTGCCTACGGCACCTTTGGTGGTACAGCCTATGACTTCGATGGCGATGGCGATGCTGAAATCTACTTTGGTGGTACCGGCGATGCAGATATCTTATCTGTGTATGGTGACAACGCTCTCACTGATTCTACTGCTGGTGGTTTCGTATCCAAGATGGCACCCTGCGACTTGGACGGCGATGGCAACTGGGAGCTAGCTACTGCTCACCAGAGTGTACCCGATTCAATTGAAGTTATAGAGAATGGTGACACAACAATGGTGGCTAATGATCACTACTGGGTTGTACGCACTACAGAATATGTGGGCGGTGCCTGGATTGATCAGGAATATACAGTTATCACTCCTGAAGACTATAAACTCAGTCAGGCATATCCGAACCCATTCAACCCGACTACTAACATCGAGTACTCACTGCCTGTCAGCAATACCATCTCACTGGTCATCTACAACACTCTTGGCCAAGAAGTGGTGCGGCTGGTGGACAACGTGAGGCAGGAAGCAGGCGAATACACATCAACCTGGAATGCCAAGGATAGATTTGGTAATCCGGTAACAAACGGTGTGTACATCTACAAGCTGTCGTTCGGAAACTTCTCCAAGAGCCGGACGGTTACCCTGCTGAAGTAGAGGTTCCTGCATTCAGGACTTAATAGAATAGCCCTCTGCCTCCGGGCAGGGGGCTATTTCTTTTACCACATTATCAGAAAGTCCCATAAATTGGAATGATGAACAACAGACTTACTCTTACCCGTTATCTTACCTTTCCATCTCGCGGTATCTCCACCTGACAGATAAAACCGATGCTGAACTACATTTGGCTGGGTATGATTCTCCTATCAGTAGTGATAGGTACCTTTACGGGCCAGATTGACGCTGTCACTGAAGAAGCTATCAGCATGGCTAAAACGGCTGTAGAGATTGCCATCGGGCTCATTGGGATTATGGCTCTCTGGCTGGGAATCATGAAGATAGCGGAAGAAGCTAGGCTGATTAATTTACTGGCAAAAGGTATCAAACCCATTACACGGAAGCTCTTCCCGGACGTGCCGGAAGATCACCCTGCCATGGGAGCCATGGTTTTAAATATCTCCGCGAATGTCCTGGGGCTGGGGAATGCTGCAACACCCTTCGGCATCAAGGCCATGGAAGAATTACAGAAGATTAATCCCGAGAAGAACACCGCTACCAATGCCATGTGCACATTCCTGGCAATCAACACCTCCAGCGTACAAATCCTCCTCCCCGCCACAGTTGTGGGACTCATGGGAGCAGTTTCCAATCAAATCTTCATCACGACAATCCTTGCTACGCTATTCTCTACAATTGTGGGAATTACTGCCGCAAAGACGCTTGAGAAAATGAGAGTATTTCAAGTTACAAAAGATGAATAAGATCTGCATATGGCGATAATCAACGAAATATCAAAGTACATCATCCCCTTCATTCTGGCGGCGATTCCCCTTTATGCCATGCTTGTGCGGAAGGTGAAGGTGTACGAGGTATTCGTCGAAGGAGCCAAGGAAGGATTTACAATCGCAGTGAGGATCATCCCCTATCTCGTGGCGATACTGGTAGCCATAGGTATGCTGCGGGCATCCGGGGTACTCGACTGGATGATCATAGGGCTTAAACCGGTGTTGTCATTCCTGGGATTCCCTCCGGAAAACCTCCCACTTGCCTTCATGAGACCCCTTTCCGGGAGTGGTTCATTTGGCTTGCTGGCAGATCTGGTAAATGAGTATGGAGCAGATTCACTACAGGCCAAGATTGGAGCCACCATGTACGGCTCTACAGAAACCACATTCTACGTACTCGCTGTCTACTTTGGAGCTGTTGGGATTCGGAGGAGCCGCCACGCTGTACTGGCAGGATTGATGGCAGATGCAGCCGGTATCCTGGCAGCCGTCTATGTCTGTCGGCTGTTCTTTGGCTGATTCAGGTACCATCCAAGTCTGACAAAAACTTCACTAAAGGAAGTGTATCTACCAGCTTAGACAAATCTCCCAGTTCCAGATAACAGTATTTCTTTTGCCTCATTCTCAGCAAGTCCCCTAAATTGTGAATATGAATAACAGACAAACAGTTAACCGGTATCTATCTCTTGTTTTCGCTGCACTGTTCACGACTTCCTATCTATTGGGACAGGTCTCTCTGCAGAGCCGTACCATTCTTGACGTACGGGAGGGGGCTCAGCTTCTGACTTCACGATCCGGAGACATTTTTGGATACTGGACAGAGCATGAGTTCTCTCTCGGATCAAAGACTGTGGAATATAAAGATGAACGAGTTTTGAAGGTTCTTCCCACAACCTTGGACGAAATTCAGCAATTCGTAATCATCACAGTTAAACAACCAATCCAGTTTACTTCCCGAACTATGACTATCTCTGTCCTGACCCGTGAAGGGGATGAGATTTTCTCCGGGCAGATTGACATTCCGTGGGATTATGCTTTTCCTTCAGTGATTCCTGTTGATGGCGGGAATCGTATTGTGATTACCGACCCACAGAGTCAAGAGGTACGTTTACTAAATGAAGATGGTACCCTTTCTGAATCTCATTCACTCTTCCAAAATGATGATCAAGATCATGAGAAAGCTCTGGTGACAGCTTCTTATTCGCCGGATCACGTCTACTTGGCAGGGATGAAGTCCGCCTCACTTGATAAATTTGATAATGTCGTACTTTTTTCATGGAATCTGAACGAATCTCCTATTGAAATGATAGGGCTGCCTCTTACTGTTCTGCGTGGTATTTCTCTCTCCACTGGTAGCTTTGCTGCTGTCTCCGGGACAGTTACATCGGGACAGGGCTACGAACAGAAACCAAGTCTCATTCTTCTTTCCCTGGAGAATCTCACAACCGTCAGCTACAACATTCTTCCCAAGAAAATGATGTGGGTGGAAGACAGATTATTCGCAGCAGACAGCCGGCAGTTGACTATTCTTCAATCTGGAAGTGATGAACCACTTAAACAGTTTCAATTCTCCTCCGGAGTTATCCCATTAGATTTTTTTTCTACCGGTTCATCTGTACATCTGTTGTTTGCAGAAGATAGCCGTTATTCGAATGGTAAATCCGAACTGGGGAACGTCAGCATATATTCCATTGATCTGCAGACTCTGGACCACTCAGAGATTTCTGTGAGCAGAAATTTCCACAAAGTTGTGAGTGTTTTGCCAGTAGAGGATAAAACGTTCTTCCTGCAGCTTGATGGAGAACTTTTGGAATACATCGCAGATTAGGTCGATTCCATGACCCGATTCATCTCAACGTTCATCTTATTTATTTCGGTAGGTCTCAAGCTGATACAAGCTGATTCCTACAACTGGCCGTGCGAACCATTCGATGAACAGCACTGGATCAACGGTACCTTCTGCGAGAACCGGGAAGGATCATCCGGTTCTATCGATCACTTCCACGATGGCGTAGATATCCATCTTTCCGCAGGAGGTCAGGTATATTCTGTCATCAGCGGGACTGTCACCAGCATCGGCTGGCCTTCGGACTATGGGATCAACTCTTGGGTACGGGTGGGACGGTACGCATACGTTCACGTAAATCCGGCGTCTGGGCTCTCCGTGGGTGATCAAGTTTCCGCTTTCGAGACTGTCTTGGGTACTACAAACAGTTGGAATCACATCCATTTCAAGGACGGCTATCCCGGATCAGAAATCAACGCCTTGCGATCCGGCGGTGGTCTAAACCCTTTAGAGGATCCCTATCAACCTGATGTGATTAATATCCGCTTCTATGTAGACGGCACCAACACCCAATTCATTAATAACCGCGTCTTCGGTTTAGTAGACATTGTCAGCCAGTCAGCGGATGTTACCGATACGGGACCTTATGGCGGGAATAACGGGGTGTACAAAATTGGCTTTGACATCTTGGACCAGAACGACAGCATCGTGGCGGGACCGAGAATACCATACCAGTTTGACGTAATCCCGGCCAGTGATTCGTACGTCCATAACGTATTCCACGAAGGCTCCAACACCAGCGTATACCACTACATTGTCTCCAATTATGTGACTCACAACGGTTCAGTGAACGTTACCGATTGGGAGCAGGGATTTTACTCTGCCCGGGTTTATACGTGGGATACAAGAAACAATATTGACACTCTGACTGTGGAATTCGAAGTGACGGAACAAGACAACGAAGCACCAGCTGCACCCACTCTCCTCTCTATTCTTAGCAAGAACGAGGGATTCCGTATCCGCTGGCTGCCGAACACGGAAGAAGACTTGGCTGGCTACCGCCTCTACTTCAGCTACGACATGGAGACATGGACCAGCAATCACGATGAATCGGTCTTAACCGACACAACTACAGAACTTGTGGTCTCCTCCTTTCCTCAGGATATGGCCATTTACTTCAAGCTGATTGCAGTAGATAACGCTCCGTTTCCCAATGAGAGTGAGCCCTCTGACATCTACGGTTTGAGATTAGGTACCCTCTACGAACCACTCACTATAATAGACGCTTTTGATAATCAGCTCGGAGTCTGGCAGCAAGCATCACACTCTTTTGCAGCCCTTCTGTGTCAGAGGCTCGACAGAATCGAATATCCATTTGAAACAATTAACGATGACCTATTCAACGTTGACACAACTTACCAGCTTCCTGAAATAAAGATCCTGTATACACTGGATGATTCAGATCCTCTACCGCTATCCCTTACTCAACAACTCAGAGAGTATCCACCCGGAACCTGGCTCATCGGTAGTAATCTCCTGGAGGGTCTCTTATCCGATTCTTTAGGACAACTATACTTGGAAGAACTGGATATCTCCCCAGGGTCATCGGAGGCCACTCCAGATGAAATGACTGGTTTATGGGGACGCACTTTTCAGGTGGATACTTCGTGGTACACTCTTGATTCTCTGAATACAGCTACAATTGATTCCATGGTTGGAAATACTATTTTAGAAGACAATGCTGGCAATTCCTTCGGTGTGCAAGCTTATAGATTTCTGTACACTTCCCCACCGCCAGAGATGCTCTTTGGTCTGGAAACAGATGACGAACTGATGGAGGATATAACTCAGTTGCTCCTGGAAGATTTGCATGTAACGGGAGAGCCTCCTCTTCCTCACCACTTCTCCATGGAAGCCTATCCCAACCCCTTCAATCCGGTCACTACTATCAGCCTCAATCTACCAGCTGATGGAAAAATCAAAATTACTGTCTACGACATCCTCGGGAGAAAGGTGGATGAAATAGTGAATAGTAACGTTGTGAGTAGTAAGTATAAGTTTGCATGGAATAGTGATAGAGTAGCCAGCGGAATCTATTTCCTAAAAGCAGATTTCACTCCCTTTGGGGAAGGAGCGAAAATTCATCGGACTATAAAACTGCTTCTGCTGAAATGAAACATAAGAGATTCGTTTTCCTTTCAGCCGTTTGTCTATTATTCCTCTCAGGATGTGCTCCCACTCGTCCAGTGGTTACAGAAAAGGGTCAATTCAAATATGTTAAGAAGATTAACAAGATGATCCGTGATTCCGGGTTGAAGGCTAACATCGGGATCAAGGTAGTATCACTGAAATCCGGCAAGACCTTATACGCACTGAATCCCAACCTGTTATTCACCCCAGCAAGCAACAATAAGCTCTACACCGCTCTAGCTGCTCTGGCTCTGTTAGGTAAGGACTACACTTTCGAAACCTCCGTCTATCATGACAGTACTTCCCTGGTATTGAAAGGCGGCGGAGATCCGGATTTGACTCTCATCCAGCTTGATTCACTGGCCGCTGTCGTGGCCGGCCGCATTGAGTCTGCAGATATGCTCATCCTCGATGATACTCTTCTCGATTCCATCCCGCTCGGCGAAGGGTGGATGTGGGATGAGGGACCTTGGTGGTACGCCGCTCAGATAAGTGCATTAAGCGTTAACGACAACACGGTAGACTTTGTCGTTTCGCCAGGGTCTGCAGGAGAGCCGATTGATGTAACACTGTCACCTGAAACAGGTTACATCTCCGTTATCAATAACTCCATCACTGTGAATGATACCTTGGGATTTCAAGAATTGAAGATCGAGCGAAACTGGCTTCAGGAAACCAACGATTTCCTGATCACCGGAAATCTTATGGATACAACCTCCATGGACACTCTATACAGGAATATTGAAGACCCAACGTTATTTACCGGAACGGTGTTCAGTGAAATGCTGGAAGCACGCAACGTACCAGTAGGATCTATGAAAAAAGGCAATCTACAGGAAGATTTCAGAGTTGTAGTCAGCCACAGATCAGCTCCCCTGTTGGAGTCAGTAACCAACCTGATGAAAGAGAGTGACAACCTGACGGCTGAACTTCTGGTTAAGACCATCGGTCTTGAGACCAGCAGCGCACAGGGTACCTGGCAGAATGGTCTAAAAGCTATCAAGACTTTCCTGAATGATGAGGTAGGGATCGATACCACAAACCTGCGTATGGCCGATGGTTCGGGTGTGTCGCGGTACAACTTGACCAGTCCAGCCCAACTGGTTAAACTTCTGATGTTCGCTTTTGAAAGAAAGGACATCCGAGAACCATTTCTGACCACTTTCCCCGTAGGCGGATGGGATGGGACGCTAAAGAACCGTATGGAATATTCCTCCTCAGGTCATGGCATCCATGCAAAAACCGGAACGTTGGAGGGAGTCAGTTGTCTGTCTGGATATGCATACACAAAGGACGAAGAACCTCTTGCCTTCTCCATCATGATGAACGGGTACGTGGGAAGTGCAAAACCTTACCGGAAACTTCAAGACGAAATTTGCAGGATACTTGTTAATGATTGAATCTCTAAGGTATGCAGCCAGAACCGTAATACTTTTACTGATTACTGCCACTGTAACGGCGATGACTCCCGATCTTTCCGGGATTTCATTCTGTCTTGATCCTGGGCACGGTGGTGAAGCCACCGGAGCTGTCGGCCCCACGGGGCTGACGGAAAAGGAGATCAACCTGACGGAATCGTTCTTCGTCTACGATTATCTGATGGAGCACAACGCTGACACGGTTATCATGACACGAACGACAGACATCAACCTGTCACTCTCCGAACGGGAATACATCGCCAACAGCAACAATGCGGATTACTTCATCTCCCTCCACCACAACGCTTCCAGCAATCCTAACACCAACTACAGCCTTTGCCTCTACGCTGAGTATACAGCTGGCGATCCCATGTGGCCCGGCGTAGCGGATGTGCAGTCAGACATCATCAGCCTCTACCACTCCGAGACCAAGCAAATTCCCGACATGGGCGGTGTAGGCGATGTGTCATTCCTCGGCTTCCAACTGGGTGTTCTGAACGACCTCATCATGCCTGGCGTATTATCGGAGCCGTCCTTTATCAGCAATCCGCCGGAGGAGACACGATACCGGAACGACAACTATCTCAAGACCGAAGCAGAAGTGACTTTCTACTCTTATCTCGATCTCCTCAGTGAACCGCACCCTGATTACGGAACGGTAATAGGCATCGCTAAAAACCCGGATGGAGAACCGCTTCACTCCACCTCCGTTTTTCTTGAAGGCTTCACGGATACCTCTACCACGGATACCATTGGCAACGGCTACTTCCGGCTGGAAAATATCCCGCCCGGAGATTACACCCTTACAGCGTGGAACAATGTGGACACGGCGTCAACGGAAGTTTCAGTCTTCGCCGGCCAAGTCCTCTACACGACTATAACACTGGAGGGTCCTGCAGAACCATTTGAACCGGTTTTCAACCAGCCGGTGCTGGAGTTGGTGCGATACTCACCGGAAGATGGGGGTATTGAATTACAGTGGAAAGGAGACGACAGCTCCTTCGTGGCTGGCTACCGCCTCTACCGAGGAGATGCTATTCTACCGGATTACCAGCTCATTGCAGATGAATCACTGCTTACTCAAACAACAACATCATGGGTTGATACGTCAGCCCAGAGTAATAGTCTATACAACTACTACTTCGAGGTTATTGATACCTCTGGACTTTACAAGTCAAAGATGTCTGACCGCTATCCTGTCTACTTCGAGAGCAGTATACAGGAACTCCTCATTGTGGACGGTTTTGACAGGGTGCAGAGCTGGACCGAATCAAACCATGCCTTTGCCAACACTTACGGTCAACCAGCATCCGAGGCAGGCGTCACCTTTGACTGTGCAGCCAATGAGATAGTGGAAAACGGAACGGTCAATTTGCTCGATTACGACGCCGTAATATGGTTCCTGGGCGATGAAGGGACAGGCAGCGAAACGTTTAGCAGTGCAGAACAGACTCGAGTGGCAAGTTACCTTGAGAATGGCGGGAAGCTGTTCGTAACGGGATCAGAGGTGGGCTGGGATCTCGCCCGGGAAGGGGCTGACCCTGACGACCGTCTTTTTTACGAAACATACTTAAAGGCGGAGTTTGCGGGTGACAACGCCAGCACACCTGCTGTTCACGGCGTGGAAGGGACTATCTTCGCTGGAATTGATTTCCTCATCGGGCAAGTCTATCCGGAGGACTATCCCGATTTCGTTAATGCTTATGGCGGCAGTACAGTCAATCTGAAGTACGGCAACAATCTGAAGGCCAGTGTGCAGTACGAAGGAACATTCGGCAGCGGTACGATCCCGGGAAAGCTGGTGTACATGGGTTTCCCTCTTGAGACTATCAGCAGCTCTCAGGATAAGTCTGAACTTATCACCGCCATCCTGGAATTCTTTGAAATGGAGATGTCTGTGGACGGCTTCGATGAAACTGAGACAACTCCTAAGGCATTCTCGCTCAGCCCGCCTTTCCCCAATCCGGCCAACGGCACAGTCGTGATTCCGTATACAGTAGATGCTGACGAAAAATCTTTGAGCTTGGCCATTTATGACATCTTGGGAAGAACAGTCTTTGAAACCTCGTTGGGGTATCCCGCTCCCGGCAAACACAGCTTTCGCTGGGATCTGAAGAGCAGAGAAGGTCGAGATGTGGCTTCAGGGGCTTACTGGATTTTGCTGACAAATGGTGAGAGAAGCATTACGAGAAAGGTGGTAATCATCAAATGAAAAAACTTTTGACGCTTATTCTGTTGATCCCCCTTGTCGCTGCCGCTCAATACAAAGATGGAGGGAGAATCACAGGTAATATCATTGCCAACTACAGTGACCCTGAAGTCCAACTGGCACATCCACTCCCTTCTCCAGATGGGAAATGGATCGCTGCAACCACTAGTAATTATCGAGGAATTCATCTCATTTCAATAGAGGATGGCTCGGTGGTGTATAGCAGAAATAGTGATGTTATCTTCCACCGTCTTTTCACACCAGACAATAGATTCTTCACATTCATTGTTTCCGGAACAAAAAGAAGCATATTGATGGGTTACAACTTTGAAGGCCCTGTACCGATACTTTTACCCCGTGTTGCACCCTTGGTTAAGCAGTTACTCTTATCCAAAAAGGGACGATTAGTTCTACTCCACGAAAAGGATAGTCTGACAGTTCTTTTCGGTGATGACTTACGCCACTATTCTGGAAAAGTGACAATCTGCTATCACGATGGCTTAGGGGTCTACTTCCAGGATCAGGGGAAAATAGTCACCGTCCCTCGTCAGAGTGAAGGCACTATTATTACGGCTGTTCCTTCCCCTAACTTCACGCAAGTTGTTTTCCAGGAAGCAGGCCGTAAACTCTATCTTTGGGATATTGAAAACAACGAGGTGCAGTACCTGGGACAAGGCGAAATGCCTTCGTGGAGTCCAGACGGTTCACAGATCGTCGCCATGATTACGGAAGATGACGGTCACAGACTTCTCACTTCTCACTTGAGACTGTTTGATCTGCAGAGTAAATCTACTCACGATATTACAATAGCTGAACCCGGCATCTACATGGAGCCGCACTTCCTCGGAAATAAGTCAATAATCGTGGCAGAAGACCGGCAAACAGGGACTATCGTAACTATTGAACTTGAATAGTATCGTAAAACCTCCGCGTCTACCTATGGGAGGCACCATCGGTATCGCCTCACCGGCAAGATGGACGAGTAAGGATAAGCTCGAAATTGCTGTAAAAGTCCTGACTAATGCCGGATACAGGATAAAATTCGGTTCGGCATGTCATCTCCGGGAGGACCAGTACGCCGGTTCTACAAAAGAACGCATTCGTGAGCTGGAGGAGCTTTTTACCGATCCCGAAGTCGATGCCATTATCTGTGCCCGGGGCGGCTACGGTTCAATCCGTGTTACGGATGGACTCAACTACTCAATCATTCGAGACAACCCTAAGATTTTTGTCGGCTTCAGCGATATCACCGCCCTCCACTGCGCTATACAGAAAGAGTGCGGACTTACTACTTTCCACGGCCCAATGCTGTGGAACTTTGAGGATTCCACTGACACCTTCACGCTCAACAATCTGCTAACCGTCTTGAGAGACGATGTACCTTCCAATTTGGAGTTCCCCAACTGCCTTCAGCCAGTGGTAATACGAACAGGACAGGCAGATGGCCCCCTCTTCGGTGGGAACTTGACCCTCCTGACTAAGATGATTGGTACCCGCTGGAATTTTGACACTGAAGGGACGATTCTATTCGTGGAGGACGTGGACGAGAAATTCTATCGTATTGACCGGGATCTGCTGCACCTGAAGCGAGCAGGTAAGCTCGACAGGATCGCTGGACTCATTGTGGGTAAAATGATGAATATCGAGGACGAGGAGGTTCCGTTTGGCAAGTCAATAGATGAGATTGTGCTGGATGTGTGCGGAGATGGAGACTATCCCATTATATCAAATTTCCCCTGCGGTCATGGCCGCCACCTTACTACATTGCCGCTGAGAATCCCTGCTCGCCTTGAGGTTGTGGAAAGCAGTGTTTCTTTTCGACTCCTTGAGTTGGCGGTAATCTGACTAATCCGCCAGTAAGAACTGGTGGGAATAGGGCTGCATCTGCAAGATTAGATTATCCTGACGCACCTGAATCCTTTCCTGTCCCTTTAAAAAACTAATTCCGAAGTCAGACCCAAAACCTTTGTAACCCATCCCAGCTAGTGTCTGAGGCTGGAAACGGGGGTTCCACTTTTACTATTACAATGTGGATAATAAAAAAGCAGTTGCAAGGTGTTGATATTACTCTGTAATCTTACCAGTAAGAATAGGAGTAAAAAATGCAATCAATGTATACTACAAAAATGTCAAGCAAGGGACAAGTTGTTATCCCTGAAGATATCCGTAAAGTGATGAAATTAGATAAGGGTGTTCAATTTGCTGTAATCAGTGAAGGTGATGTGATATTGTTAAAATTACTCACACCTCCATCACTTGATCAATTTGACAGTCTTATCACCAAAGCCAGGGAGCAAGTAAAACAATCTGGTGTTGATAAAAGTGATATTGAAGATGCGATAGAAGAAGTCAGAAGTAAATCTTGAAAGTTGTCATTGATACCAATGTTCTGATATCAGGTATATTTTGGTCTGGTAATCCTCACCAAATCCTTGAATATTGGAAAGCGGGAAAGATTGAACTAATTGTCTCTTTAGAAATTCTTGAGGAATATCATCGAGTTGCAGAAGTGCTCTCAAATAAATATCCGGGAATTGATATTCATTTGATTCTCGAACTTATATCCCTGCATTCAGTTTTGGTTGAAACTCCAATGTCCTACCCTAAAATATCAGTAGACCCGGATGATGATAAATTTATGATTTGTGCAGAAAGCTCAAATACAAAAATTGTGATCAGTGGCGATAAACATTTACTGGAGGTAAACGGATATCATGGGATAAGTGTCTTGAAACCCAAACAGTTTTTAGATAAGTATTTTAATGAAGTATAGAATTATTAAGTTAATCGATCTTCCGCACCGAAGGCTGATATTCACACCGTTTCTTTTCAGTTACTCGAGCCGGCGGTAAGTTAACTATTCCGCCAGTAAGAACTGGTGGGAATAGGGCGGCATCTGCAAGATCAGATTACCCTGACGCACCCGCAGCCCCTCCCTCGTCAATAAATCATTCATATGTTTAATCTGGATAGGGAGTTTTACCTCCACTTCCCGGACGGTATCACTCTGATTAAACGCCACCAGAATTGCCTCATCAAAGTATATCTTTGCGAAAACCATTACTGGTCCCTCGGTAGCTAGGGGAACGAGATCTCCCACTGAAAGAGAAGGATATTCCTGCCGTAGTGCACAGAGGCGAGAGGTCTCTAGCAGGAGCCATTCCTCTTTTTCTGATAGATCCGGTACAAACCGCATGGGCCGTCGGTTGTCTGGGTCTGCCGCTCCCATCATACCCATTTCTTCACCATAGTAGATAACCGGCACCCCGGGTAACGACAAATTGAAAGCTGTAAAGTTTGCCAGTTTACGATAGCTCTCCTGATGTAGGGTCTCTCCCGGAGGATCGCTGAAGGCTCGCTCAGTCCCATTCTCATCGAATTGAAGCTGGCCATCGGCAAAAGCCATAAACCGCACCTGGTCGTGGCTGGAGGTGATGTTTCCCATGAGGTTGACTGGACCGTAGGCAGCGGCGTTATCCAGCAGTACCTGACTCAGGTGAGAAAAGTCGGACTCATCGGCTTTGAATATGCCCCTCGCATTAAAGTAGATAGCAAAGTTGAACTGGGCATCAAGTTCACCGGGATTGACATAGCTCAGAATCAGTTCATCGGAGCCGAAGGTCTCGCCGATCTGGTAGAAATTCCGGTCAGAAAAATCTTGTCTCATCCGTGCTGTTAACTGCCTCCAGAAAGAATGGGGGACATGCTTCACGGCATCCTGACGAAAGCCATCCAGCTCAAATGTTTCCAGCCACCAAATGGCATCATCCACTACCTGATCAATAGCTTCCGGCGAGTGCACAAAGTCGTATGACGGGAGGAACGAATCGAACCAGGTTGTTAACCGCGTCTCCTCGCTCCAGTTACGGATGTTGACTTCTCCGTTAGACAGGTACATGGAGCCGAACCAGTCTGGGTGATTCTGAAAATAGGGGTGATCCTCGTGAACGTGATTGGAAACAAAATCGAGTAGGACGCGAATACCCTGTTCATGAGCAATATTGACCAGTTCCTCGAACTCTTGCTTTGTACCAAAACGCGGATCCATCTCCCTCTGATCTACCGGCCAGTAACCGTGGTACCCTGTGAATTTTCTGTTAGGCGGAATCCACTCCACATACCCCTTCTCCGGAAGTTTTCCCACAGGTGATAACCAGAGAGCATTCACACCCAGGTCAGCAAAATAGCCACTCTTCAACTTGTCAATAATCCCCGACAGATCGCCGCCGTGGAAGTCCGCCAACGGATGAATCTGAGGGTCTCCGCTTGCCTGCGTGTTAGCAGGATCGCCATCCAGGAAGCGGTCCACCATTAGACTGTATAGAATAGCGAAGTGCCAATCCTCCGGTTGATCATCAGGATGAAGCGGCTTCCCGTTACGTAAGATTGTGTGGTTCTCTGGTATCACTCCCCCTTTTTCATCCAAACCCGTGATTCTCAGCAGGCCATTCATGTCACGTACTTTCACCGACAAATACCCATCTTCACTCTCCCTGATAAACTTCTCAGGTACCACTTGATTGTCCAAAAGAACGACAATGTCTGCCGGCTCTGCCCTGCCTTCCGGAGGAATAAACCGGAAATGCAGTCTGTTCGACTCCGACCCCTGTTTGACGAACCGCCCCACCGGAGCTTCCCGATGTGAAGAGAGATCAAGAATGGAATTCCAGCCGCCGATATTATTGGAGATAAACACAGGGTTATCTGGATCAATGAGCTCCTTCCCATTTACTACAAATTTGTATTCGTGCCGCTCCGGTTTCAGGTAAACCGTCCGCTCTAAAACTCCATCGCCGTCCGAATCACTCAGCGGCAAAGCAGAACGGGACCAGTCGTTGAAACCGCCCATGAC
>CAZHRR010000051.1:0-15609 GCA_964534955.1 uncultured bacterium | reverse complement strand
AACTAACCCATTTTGTTTATCCCCAACAAAAAAAATATCCAGTTAGTGGAAATAATACAAAATTATTGAAGGGCTACACACCCAAAACTTGGCGATATCGTATTGGAAAATTCAGACTGTTTTATTCTATTAATTTTAATGATAAAATTATCTATATCCTCACAATTGACCTTAGGAAAGATGCTTATCGAAAATAAGCCGACCGCCAGTGGAACAATATGACGTTGATTTTTATTACGGTGAAATGTCTGATATATTTTCAATCATTGTCTGAACCAAGATTTTCTTGATTTAATGATGACCTTGATTTCTCTTTTTATTTTCTAATCAGGGTTCATCCACTGAATCCCATGAATCAAGGTTCAGACATTATTATCAGCCACATCAGCAAAATGACACGCAACCCACCTTCCATCGTCTGTTTGCTTGGACTTTGGATAGACTGCCAAACATTCTGAATCTGTTTCGCCTATGGAATCTTTCGCCAGCGGGCAGCGGGGATGGTAGTGGCAGCCCGTTGGTAAATTAGCAGGATTCGCCACTTCTCCCGACGTGACGGCTTCCCCCCTGGCGGACGCCATGAGAGCCTGGGTATACGGATGGAGCGGCTCATTGGCTACTCTCTCAGTCTCGCCGAGCTCTACAATTTTTCCTGCGTACATAACGGCAATCCGGTGGGCAATCTGCCGCACTACGGCGAGATCGTGAGAAATGAAGAGATAAGCCAGTCCTTTCTCCTGCTGGAGCTGCATAAGTAGATTTAGAATTTGCGCCTGGACAGAGACATCGAGGGCTGAGACGACCTCATCACAGATGATGAGTCGGGGTTCCACAGCCAGGGCTCTCGCAATGCCGATTCGCTGCCGCTGTCCACCCGAAAATTCGTGAGGATAGCGGTCTACCTGATCGGGGGATAATTCCACCATCCTCAGAAGTTCAGCTACGCGCTTGGAGACAACTTTTGCTGGCACAATTTGATGCTGTCGCAACACTTCGCCGATAGCTTCACCGACGGTCATCCGCGGATTAAGGGAGCTGAACGGATCCTGAAAGATAAGCTGAACGTCCCGGGCAGTCCGAGACATGTCACTAATTCGCTGTCCATTTAGAATCACCTCTCCATCAGTAGCTGGCTGCAGTTTGACTACAGTTCTCCCCAACGTTGATTTCCCACACCCGGACTCCCCCACCAATCCGAGCGTATCTCCTGAGCGAATGTCCATCGAAACTCCATCCACGGCTCGCACTTCGCCAACTTTACGGCGCATCAATCCCCATTCGATGGGAAAGTGAACAGACAGGGAATCTATCTGAAGGAGTGGAGATTCAGGCGGGACGGTCATGAAAGCTGAATGCGGCTTTGGTCGCCTATAAGAAGGCGGTGACTCTTGGGCTTGGTGGATCCGGTTGTCACTTCAGCATCATGCCCAATCAGCGAGGACTCGATGCGAGTTTGGATGTCAACGATGGAAGTTCTTTCCATGAGGATGGAATACTCAATTTCGCTTCCTATGATTCGACATCCATCAGCAATAGCAGTGTGCGGACCGATGTAAGCATTTTCCACCACAACATCCTGCCCGAGTATGGCCGGCCCTCGGATTGTGCTGCCTGTTACTTTTGTCCCCTCGCCCATAGTGACCCGTCCAGTGACAGTCGAATTCTCTATCGTGCCGTTCCGCTCTTCCTGAAGATTGTCAAGGACGAGACGGTTGGCTTCAAGTAAGTCAGACGCCTTACCGGTATCCTTCCACCATCCGGTAATCTCAGAAAAGGAGACATTCTGTCCGTGATCGAGGAGATATTGGTGAGCATCTGAAATCTCAAGCTCGCCTCGAGCGGATGGTTCAATATTGTTCACAGCTTCGAAAATGGAACTGTCGTAAAGATAAATACCGGTGACAGCAAAAGAGCTCTTTGGCTCAGTGGGTTTCTCCTCAACTCCGACAATGCGATCACCCTTAATTTCGGGGACGCCGAAGCGATCGGGATCTGGAACCTTGCTCAGCACCAGATGACAGTTAGAGCCGTTGGAGTCAAACTCATCAATAAACTTTTTGATACCGCCCACGAGAATGTTGTCTCCGAGGTAAAAAATAAATTTCTCATCGCCGATGAACGGTTGAGCAATCTTCACCACGTGGGCAAGTCCCAGTGGAGCCTCTTGAGGGATGTAAGTGATTTTCAGTCCCAATTCACTGCCGCTGCCGAACTGACCTTCGATTTCTTTGTCACCCTGATTCACAATGATGCCTACTTTTGTGATACCGGCTTCCGCCGCATATTCTATGGCATAAGAGAGCATAGGGCGGTTAGCAATGGGAATCAGATGCTTATTCTTGGTATGAGTAATGGGACGAAGTCGTGTCCCGTGGCCTCCTGCGGTAATGAGTGCTTTCAATTGTTATTCTCCTTCACAGAACCCTGCGGACGACCTTCCTCCAGGGCCTGTTTGCTTAGAATGTCAGCCTTCTTGTTGTTCTTCCGATCGATATGAACTACCTGCCACTTCTCATAGCCATCCAACAGCTGACGAGCTTTCTTGTACAGCTTCCGGATACGTTCGTTCTTCACTTTGTACTCCAAATTGATCTGCTTCACTATTAGTTCGCTATCACTAAATACCTGTATTTGACTGCCGTTCAGTTTCTTCCCAATCTTTAGACCCTCGATAAGTGCACCGTATTCCGCTTCGTTATTCGTCGCTTTACCAATGTTGTGACTGAAGGAATACAGTTCCCCGTCATCCTTTCGACCTTCCAGATAGAAGATGCCGCCAATGCCTGCTGTTTCCGCTTTCAGGTCTGCTGCACCATCTACATATAGAATCAGACCTACTCCGGCTCCCTGTTCGAATAGTTTGCCGTAGAGGGTCTCAAAGTCCTCACTGGAAATCTCAGGATGATGCTTTAATACCTTGGCTAAAATCTCAGGTGAGAAAAGGTGGTGCAGAAGTTCCATGTCTCGTTGATTCAATTTAGTCATAGCGGCGGAAAAGTTATTGTGGCATACTTTATTTGACAAACGGATTGTTGGTGCTCTTCGCCGGACATTCTTCCCAGTAATAGCACCAGTTGCAAAGTGGAGTCTGTACAGCTCGAAAAGGTCCGCCTTTTACGATGGTTTTGCGGATGGCATCAATCTTCTGTTTTGTCTTATTCTTAAGTATATCGAGCTGAACTTCATCTCTTTTCGACTCAACCGTATCTCCCGCTCGAACGAAGTGCCATACAAGCCGCACATCCTGAACATCATCCTTGAGCTGTTTCAGTCCAAGATGATAGAGAGCCAGTTGACTGTCCTTATCGGCAGCAGCTTGTGACATCCGGCGTTTGGAAGTCTTGTAGTCGTGAATTTCCCACTTTCCATCTCCGTCGTGTTGAAGCCTGTCGAGGACACCTTTAATGGGATAGTCCTCATCTCCATCCAGATTAAATTCCACAATCTCCTCCACACCGATGACCGGTTCGTCGAAAGGATGATACTTTCGATAATACCAGGAAAGGCTCCTTTCACCCAAGGGACGGTATTCATTCCGCCGCATGTAGCGGTTGACGAAAACTATCTGATCATGCCACTTTGATTCCCAGAGATCATAAAAGTATTCCAATAGAGTATCAAAAGTAGGAATGCGTTCATCCAGCACTTCATGATACAAGAATTCCAGCGCTTCGTGAACTCGTTTCCCCAAGAACGCCTCAATACTGTCCTGAGGCTTGTCTATCCCTTCAAGATAGTAGAATCGAAACTGAGAGGGGCATTTCTCGAATAATGAGAGACTCGAATGGGAAAAGGGACGTGAGAATGATAATCCCGTCTTATTGCGAGCGTCGCTCATTAGTCACTGCCATAAGGAAAGTATGGCTCCACAAGCTCGTAATCCCCAAAACCGTTGCGATCCACAAAAAGGAATGAGCGGTTGATTTTGTAGTACTGCCACCGCTGATAGGCACGACCGTCAATTCCATAGGGAGTATACTGGATATCATCAGGCATACCGAACAGGACGTAGATCATACCCATGGATGACTTCCAACCATCATTAAAGGAGCCAAACTTTTCATTGGCAAGACTTACTCGCCTGTAGTACTCATTCATTAACTCATTTTTAGGAGTGCCGGGAGTAGGATCTTTTCTTTCCCAAAACTCACGAAACAGCCGTTCTTTCTCCTCACTTTTGGCTTTTATCATCTTTTTGTAAGTCTTGCTGGAAGCAATGTATCTTATTTGTTCTATCGCTGTCTCAATATCCTCAACATGAGAAGAAAGCCCTCTCCACCTGATTTCCACCACGAGTTCCTGTGTAGATTTTATACCCTTCTGACTTAGAACAGCCTCAATTTTGAACCGCTTCCTCGAAACGCGCTCCGCTTGCAGATTTACTACATCAGAAATGAATGAACCTTCGCTGACACCTTTCACAATCTTCTCTAAAAGAACAACGTCATCAGGAGTCACTAACTTGATAGTAAGGGTGAACTCACCGGGATTGAGTCGAGCTTTATAATAGATGCATAGACTGGAATCTTGCCCAGTGATTTTCGGAGGAATAACAGGTACTCCATATGGAAAATTTTTGTGCACGAGTTTTTGATTAACCAACAGAAGATCGCTGAGGACAATTTCACCCTTAAACTTGTCCATCTTAAGCTCAACACTCTTTTTGCCGCTCTTATGAGTATCGAGATCCGTCATCTCAATGTTGCAGTTATATCTGCCAATGGGGAGAACAAATGAGCGAATTTCAAGATCAATAGGCTTCCTGGCGATTGTTTCCTCATATCTGTCTGATTCAATCCGCCGTTTCCATCTATCTTGAACGACCAACTGTCCCTCCTCATTGTAGATCATCACAGCCGACTCAAATTCCGCTACAAAGATCGAGCCCTGCTTAAGAAACTGAATGGAAGTATAGGGAATCTTAATGAGGACATCCAGTCGAACTGAATCTGCAGATGCTTCAGGATAGACCGGAGTGGACACTTCAAATTCCGGAACGTCGGGACCTCCACCCCTTTCTTTCTTCCCGGCTGCCGTTGAGAAGAAAATCAACACTATCAATGGTATCAAACGTTTCATTCAAAGTACCTTTGCCAATCAAATAATATAAGACCTGAGGGAGTTCCAAACCAAATGTAGCCACCGACAGAGGAAAGAGCATACACTTTGTTACTGGAGAGACCATCTTCCTTTGTGAAATGCGTTATCCTATAATCATCGAGACTTATAAGATAGACACCGTCTAAAGCTGCTGCCCATAAATATTGAAGCCCGCTTTCAGGATTCACTGTCACTTCCAGAGCACGAAACTGATGCCCAATTAGTTTACCTGCACCCTTCAGTCTCATCCAACTGTCACGGCTTCGATCATAAGTGAGAATTCCATACTCGTCGCCAAAAAATACATCATCTCCATATGAGGTCATAGCGCGCTTCCGGGAATGAAGTTCCACCAGGTTAAGATCAGTATCCTCAGAAGGAGGTAGATCAGTGAAAGTTTCCAAGACACCGCTGGACGGTATCCACTTCCAGAGATTATTCACTCCCCACGAAATCCAGAGAGCTTTACCATCGAAATGAAGGTCGTGAATTTGAAATCCTCTGATGGCATCACCCACTTCCCACGGACTCCTTCTCCGATTTACAGGATTCAACCGGAAAAGACCATAAGAGGATCCTGCGTAAATATAGTTACCATCATATGCCAATGCATTCAAAGATCCTTCCAGCAGTGCCCGGCTTTCACTGACCTGATACCATGAATTCTTCTCTTTACTGTAAATCTGTATATCCGAGGCAGTACCAAACCATATCTCATCCCTGATAATAATAGACGAGAGAATCTGGTCAGAACCAAACATGATTTCCTTCCCTTTTCGGAACAGGTCCCAGTAACCTCTTTCATAATCAAAACGTGTGATCCCTGAACTGTTGGAGGTCGAAGAACTGCCGCCGACCCAAAGATAGGTATCATCGTTCATTAATACAGTAGCGCTTGTTTGAGCAGGACCAAACTGCAAGGGCTCGAATGTCAACATTTGAGGATCGGCATAGAAAATGGGACCATCCAATGTCCCCACCCAGATATCTCCAAACCGGTCAAGGTAAACAGTTGAGATCGTCGCTTCCTCGTAGTTTGGACCATTCAGCTGATTTCCATGAAATATCCATCCGCCTGTCGCTGTGTATCCTTTGAAAATCTCTCGCCAGTCAGCGGTACCCTCAGTTGCAGCGCTCCCCCATGTGATCTCTTCCTCAGGTAGAGAGACATAGGGAGAGATCAGATATCCTGAAAGGCGGTCTACTTTCATTACCTGACTTTGAGTGATACACCAGAGATAGTCAGACGTGGAACCAATGCGGAGGATCTCCTCTCCGGGCCGCATGCCAAGAAAATCGGCAGAAGAAAGATGCCAACGAGCTCCTCCGTCAAGAGAATAATTCAGTCCTTCCTCGGTAGCTGCCCATAAAAATTGAGTACGTAGATCATAGTGAACAGCTGTTATATTTTCTCCGGTGATTCCCTGAGATTCAGTAATAGGATCATCCCAATAGCGACCGAAGAGATGGTATCGCATTATGCCGCCATTAGATCCGAAATAGATATACTCGTTCCCTTCGGTGATGGAATTAGTGAATTGGACATTCTTGAAAGTGACCCAGTCCCAAGGCTCAAAATTCATTCCTGACTGAGCGAAGACCGATGCCGTTAGAATGAAGGCTTGAAAGCCCCGTCTGACCACCGTTTTATGAATTGTGATAAGTGATAATCTCGTGGAGTTTTCCTCTGGTTACAGGTACCACACCCACTTCTTCACAGACACTTCCTGCAGCATAGTTTGCCAGCGCAGCGGCTTCCATGGAATCGGCACCGGATAGATAAGCTAAAGCGAAGGTGGAAATGACAGTGTCTCCAGCTCCGGAAACATCATGTACACTCCGGGCTCGAGTGGGAATTCGGTGATGACCGTTTGTATCAAATAGTGAAATGCCGTGCTCCCCTCTTGTAATCATCAGAAAATCGCTTTCTAATTGGTTAAAGAGCTCCATACCGACAGCATCAATATTTTCCTCAGTTATCACTGAAACATTAGCTGCGTAAGCCGCTTCTGATGAGTTTGGTTTCACCAAGGTTACACCACGGAAATCCAGGAAATGTTCCCTCTTCGGATCAGCAAAGACCTGGATATGGGCAGTACTGCATATCTCTATAAGAGACCCAATCATTTCGCTATCAAACAGACCTTTATCGTAATCCTCCAAAATAACACCGTCAAAAGAGCCTATGCTACCTTTCAAATCATCAACAAGAGAAGTTCGGAGTTCAGCCAGCATATCAGACGAGTTCTCCCAATCGGCTCTAATCACCTGTTGACCTCTGGCGATGATACGAGTCTTTACAGTAGTGGAACGAGATGGATCCGCCAGGAGGAAATCCGTTTCTATCTCCATCACCTCCAAGAGTTCCTTCAAGATATTACCATCACGATCATCTCCTACGGTTCCGGCTACGGAGACATTAGCGCCAAGTGATTTCAGATTTGATGCCACGTTTGCAGCACCACCGGGATTGCTGCTGGATTCGTGGATTTCTACCACAGGAACCGGTGCCTCTGGAGAGATACGCTTCACATCACCCCAGAGATAGTTGTCAAGCATTACGTCCCCTACCACCAGAATGCGTTTCTGGTGGAACAGCTCCTCAATCTCCAGATAGCGGTTAATCTTCATCGTGCAATAGCAAAGATTGTCCAGTCATTTCGGCTGGTATTGTCATATCCAAATAGTCGAGAATAGTGGGCGCTATGTCGGCCAACCCTCCACTCTCTCGTAATTTAACCTTCCTATCCTGATTGACCACGAAAAATGGTACCTGATTCAAAGTATGAGCCGTGTGAGTCTCGCCTGAATTTTCATTTACCATCATCTCGAGATTTCCGTGATCGGAAGTTAAAAAGACAGTACCTCCTTCTGCCAGAACAGCTGTTGATATCTCCTTGACGGCTTCATCCACTACCTCCATAGCTCGAACAGCTGCATCAATATCACCGGTATGTCCCACCATATCGGGATTAGCGAAGTTCAGGATCAGACAATCGTAGTCACCGGATTGAATAGCCTCAAGAGCCTTATCCCGTACTTCAGGAGCACTCATTTCGGGTTTCAGGTCGTAAGTTGCCACTTTTGGGGATGGTACAAGTTTTCTCTCCTCCCCGGAAAATGGCAGCTCTTCCCCGCCGTTGAAAAAATATGTGACGTGAGCATATTTCTCCGTCTCAGCCAGCCGCAGCTGTGAGTAACCTGCGTCGGACAGAATAGCCGGGAGAGTTTTCGCTATCTCATTCCTCTCGAATAGAACAGGATAGTCGAATGAATCATCATAGGAAGTTATAGTCGTGCAACGCATCGGAGGAAGAGTTTGCTCAAATTCATCGAAATTGTCGCTCCCAAAAGCTGTAACAATCTGCCGCATACGATCAGCCCTGAAGTTGAAGAACAGGATAGAATCGTCTTCTAACACAACAGTAGAAGAAGCATCCTTCCCGACAATCACTACAGGCTTTATGAATTCATCCGTCACTCCGGCTGAATATGAAGCTTCCACTGCTTCGACGGGGTTGTCAGACCGTTCACAATCACCTATAGTATAGCAGTTGTAAGCGATACCGGTCCGCTCCCACCGCTTGTCGCGATCCATGGCATAATACCGCCCCATAATCGTGGCAATTTGCCCAGTATCGGTCTCTTCCATGAAATTGCAGATATCCTTAATGTAGTTCCTCCCGGAATTGGGAGATGTATCACGGCCATCAGTGATCACGTGGAGAACTACATGTTCGACACCTGCTTCACTCGCTAACAACAGGAGTGACTTCAAATGATCAATATGACTGTGGACACCCCCGTCAGAAAGAAGACCAATAAGATGGAGACGAGAGTTGTTTTTCACAGCAAGATCGAATGCAAATATCAGGTTGGAATTACTTCTCAGGGAGCCGTCGGAAATGGCATCATTAATCCGCACAAGATCGTGTCTGATGATGCGTCCCGCTCCGATAGTCATATGTCCAACTTCGGAGTTGCCCATCACACCTTCAGGCAGTCCCACAGCTGCACCGGAGGTCTCCAGCGCAGACATGGAGTAAGAGGCAAAGAGACTGTCCAAGTATGGTGTTTTCGCCAGAAAGATGGCATTGGCCTGAGGGTTCTCTCGCAGACCGAAACCGTCAAGGATCAGAAGTGCGAACTTCAAAACTACCGGTTAGGGCGTTTTAAGGATCTTACTTTTGAAATATGTCCGTTGTCCAGAAACAGGACTACCGAGGCTATATCTTTAACTTTTGAAAGTTCAGAACTGCTCAAGACTACAGTTGTGCCGCGTGTTCGGGCATTATTTTTCAAGCGACGGTCTAACTCTCTTTTTATGTTGGGATCGAAGTTGATGCCATAATCATCCATTAGCAAAACTTTCGGATCTGACTCCATAGCTGTAATCAGTTTAAGCTTTGCTATTTGACCACTTGAAAGATTAGATACCATTCCATCCCAGTGTGTGGAAATTCTTGGCGAAGAATAGTATTGTTGATAAATGTCATCCACTTTGTCAGGAAGGATGCTCTTAACATACTCAGCAACCGTTCCTTTGAAACTGATAGGATTATCATCAAGGGTCAAGATATCCTTCGGGATTTTGATCTTTCCCAGCCACGATTTCTTAAACTCTTCCGACTCATACTCTATTGTACCTTCCGTAGGCACAAGCCGGCCTCCCAGGATACTCAGAAGAGTTGTCTTTCCTGCTCCAATAGGTCCAATGATGCCATAAGTTGTTCCACGGTGAAACTGGAAGTTCTTAATCTTCAAATTAACTGCATTGTCTCTAACAACTTTGATATCATTCATTTCAAAAATAGGAATCTGTATTCTATTCATATGTCAACCTCCTTCAAAAAGTGTCGTTTGCAAAGGAATAACCCGGATGAAAGGAAGGAATCAGTTAGTGGAGGTAGATCTTAGTGAAGGGATTCCAGATACCGCTCAGCTTCGATAGCAGCCATGCAGCCACTTCCGGCAGCTGTAATCGCTTGACGATAGAGATGATCCTGCACATCTCCGGCAGCAAATACAGCTTCTACGGAAGTCGCGGTAGAACCATTATTTGTGATGATATAACCTTTATCATCTAGTTCCAGAAATTCTTCAAAAAGAGAAGTGTTCGGAGAATGTCCAATTGCTAAAAACACGCCGTCACATTTAAATTCCCGAGTCGAATTATCAACAGTGTTTTTCAGAATCACACCGGTTACACCGGCATCCTTATCACCCAGGATGTCATCAACAACTGCATTCCACTCAAATTCGATCTTCGGGTTATCCAGTGCCCTCTTCTGCATAATCTTAGACGCTCGCAATTCATCACGCCGATGAACCACTGTCACCTTGGAAGCAAACTTAGTTAAGAATAATGCTTCCTCCATGGCACTGTCACCACCACCTATGACCACCACTTCCTTACCTTGATAGAA
The DNA here is from genome assembly GCA_964534955.1 of uncultured bacterium. Taxonomy (GTDB): domain Bacteria; phylum Fidelibacterota; class Marinisomatia; order Marinisomatales; family UBA2128; genus UBA2128. Next base: position 5,083 of record CAZHRR010000051.1, on the reverse strand, counting down.
GAAGCCATCGCAAGTAGCGCATGCTGACACACCGTGTCCCATAAGCCTCTCTTCAGCTTTTATACCGAGAAGGCTGGCAGTTGCTCCGGTGGAGATAATCAATGTATCCGACTCATAATCTTCATCCCCGACAGAAACCTTGAAAGGTCTCTTAGACAGATCAACTGCAGTGACGTGCTTGAAATAACACTCCGCTCCAAAACGCTTAGCCTGATTGCGAAATAATTCCATCAGTTCTGGTCCCATTACCCCATCCGGGAATCCAGGATAGTTCTCAACATCTGTAGTAATAGTTAATTGACCCCCCGGCTGATTTCCCTCGAAAACCAGCGGCTCAAGATTAGCTCGTGCTGCATAAATGGCAGCTGTTAAACCGGCAGGACCGGAACCGATGATAATTATCTTCCTTGTCATTCAGAATATTCCTCAGGTCAGGATACGATCCAAAACCTCTGTAATGTTTCCTTTGGGAACTGATCCGACAACCTGATCGGTGACAGCTCCATTATTCAGGAACAGGAGAGTAGGAATGCTCCTGACTCCAAACTTCATAGCCGTTTGCGGATTGTGATCTACATTCAATTTACCCACTATCACCTTGCCCGCATATTCGGCAGCGATTTCCTCTACTGCAGGAGCAATCGCATGACAGGGTCCGCACCACTCAGCCCAAAAATCAACCATAACTGGAATGTCTGATTTCAATGCGTCCTGCTCAAAGTTACTATCTGTGAATTCAACCGTGTTGCTACCCATTTTTCCTCCTTCTTTCTGAGTAGTCGTGAAATATATCTATCAAATTTAGCTTAACCAGAACAACTGTCAAATGTAGAAAACCTCAAGGAATGAGTTTTAGGAATTTTCTCTTTCCCACACGTAAAATTCGGGGTTTTTCCACGTTAATTTCAACATTGATATCGCTAATCTTCTCACCATCCACTTTCACACCGCCCTGTTCAATGAGTCTTCTCCCCTCTCGTTTAGACGAAATAAGACCAGCATTGTGCATAACTGTAAGAACCGCAACAGGAGACTTTTCCACAACGTACTCATCTATCTCCTTCGGCTCATCCCCTTCGACGAATATTCTATCGAATTCAGCTTCGGCTGCTTGGGCTGCTTCCGATGAATGATACAATGTAACAATATCCCTGGCAAGCTGTCGTTTCAAATCCATAGGGTTTTCACCACTCTGTAACCGAGTGTCAACTTCAATGAGGCCTTCAGTAGAAATATCGGTCGCCAGTTCAAAATAAGATAAAATAAGTTCATCAGAAATTGAGAGTGTTCTTCCAAATATCTCTCCCGGCTCATCCGTAATACCGATGGCATTGTCGTATGATTTAGACATTTTCCGGACACCATCCGTCCCCTCTAAAAGCGGTGTGGTGATGACTATCTGAGGATCCTGCCCGTAATCCTTCTGAAGATCTCTCCCCACCAAAAGATTAAATTTCTGATCTGTACCACCTAGTTCCACATCTGCTTTCAGCTCTACGGAATCCATCGCCTGGGCAAGCGGATAGAGAAACTCGTGCAGAGAAATGGGAACTTCATTTTTATAGCGCTTCTCAAAGTCATCCCGTTCCAGCATACGGGCCACAGTGTAGTGGCTTGTCAGTCTGATAACATCGTTAAAATTCATAGCACTGAGCCACTCGGAATTATGGACGATCTGCAATTTGTCTATATCCAGAACTACGGAAGCCTGATCCACATAACTCTGACCGTATTCCTTAGTTTCTTCGGTGGTAAGCTGCGGTCGTGTCTTGTTTCTGCCTGACGGATCGCCGATCATCGCTGTAAAGTCGCCGATGACGAGGACGGCTGTGTGCCCAAGATCCTGGAAGTGCCTTAGTTTTCGTAGAACTACAGCATGACCAATATGCAAATCAGGACGACTGGGATCACAACCCAGTTTCACGATCAGCGGTTTGTTGTTCTTTAAGGCGGATCCAAGCTTCTGTTCCAGTTGTTCCTCGGAGATAATTTCATCCGCTCCACGACGGATGAGGTCCATCTGCTCGCTGATTGTGGGAAATTTAGTCATCTTTTATTCCGCCGACTTAGTTCTCGATCCAAAGCACGTTTGCGATCTTTCTCAGCAATGGATGCCCTCTTGTCATAGCTTCGTTTGCCTTTCGCTAGAGCAACTTCCACCTTTGCCCACCCTTTTTTGAAATACATCTTCAGCGGAATAATCGTGTGATTCTTCAGTGTTACGCTGCGATCAAGTTTCTTAATCTCACGTTTGTTCAGCAAAAGCCGGCGGTCGCGGTACGGTTCGTGACCATCATAGCTTGTATGAGAATAGGGACCAATATGACAACCGATGAGATATACTTCACCTTTTACGACTCTCGCATAAGAGTCCTTCAGGTTGGCTTTCCCCTCCCGCAAACTTTTCACTTCGCTGCCGACCAACTCTATACCCGCCTCAAATCGATCCAGGATGTGGTAGTCGTGAAAAGCCTTACGGTTGGTGGTAACAACTCGTATATCATCACTCATTCTCGACGGAGAAAATAACAGCGGTATGCTATCAGTTACAAGCTTAATCCTTGTAAGATCAAGGTACAAAACCTAATTTTTCGCCGCTCATTTAAGCCCGGATGGCGGAATAGGTAGACGCGCATGGTTCAGGACCATGTCTCTGCAAAGAGGTGCAGGTTCGATTCCTGTTCCGGGCACTCCTCTACGCTACGCTACGAGGAGCAGGCCAATCTACACTGCATTACTTGTCCGTCGTAGTGGAACGTAGACGGACGATTGGCAAGCTCATAATATAATCCTTGTAGAATATTTATTCCTGCCTGTCCCTCGTAATAAAATGTAGAGGGACCTGTCCCTCGTAATAAAATGTAGAGGGATTCCGGGCACTCCTCTACGCTACGCTACGAGGAGCAGGCCAATCTACACTGCATTACTTGTCCGTCGTAGTGGAACGTAGACGGACGATTGGCAAGCTCATAATATAATCCTTGTAGAATATTTATTCCTGCCTGTCCCTCGTAATAAAATGTAGATTTTGAACTCACCCCCCGCCTGCTTGCCCGCCTAAACGACGCCTGTAGCAACTCCACTGCGAATGACATGGTTAGGCGGGTAGTCGGGCAGGTCCGCCTTCTTTATGGCGGGAATGATAAAGTCGGGCAGGTCGGTACCTTTCTTTAAGTTCTAATTACCCGGCACTTCCTCCAGAGGAGTTCCTGCGGGATAAGTGCCGGGTTATTGTTCTTGTTCTCAGCTTAATAGGATAGGGGGCTTCACGAAGTGAATGGCGTGAGTTTGTCTTCAGTTCTCCACAATCGCCAATCCACACCCTGTGTCAAAATTATTTCAGATCCTTAAAAGTAAATCGGAAATTAACTACTAAAAACTTTTACTACCTTCTCCACAGCCCGCACAATATCCATCGAATCCTCTCTTGAGCCAAGCAGACAGTTTTGCCTCAGCCAGACAGATTCCTCTTGAGAAATCCTCTCTGTAACCGGCAAGGAGATATGGTTGAAGTCAATCCCCTCCAGCCACGGATATTCAGCCTTGTTTACGATGAACAGTCGTTCCCGGTAGAGCGGTACGTAGCCGGAGTAAGCGGGAATACCTTCGGCATTCAGAGCCTCGATAAACTGTTTACGAGACTTATCACCGAAGAACTCTTTCAGATAGCGGAAAATGTAGAGATGATGAGAGACCCTGGTAGTACCTGGATATTTCCGTAAAAGTGATAACCCTTCGATTTTCTCCAAAGCTCTGTCAAGGATTGCGGCGTTGGTATCCCGAAGACTCATATCCTTCTTCAGAGATTCAATTTGTGCTGTTAGCAGCGCCGCTGGAAAAGCGCTCAACCGGAAGTTGCCGCCCAGGTGATCGTGTTCATACCACTCTCCATCCCGTACACGTCCGGCATTCTGGTAGGAGTAACAGGTATCAATGAACTCCTTGTCATCAGAGATTATTGCACCTCCCTCACCGGCTGTCATATTCTTGGATGACTGAAAGCTGAAGATCCCTCCCAGCCCGAATGCGCCAACCTTTCTTCCTTCCCACTCGGCGCCGTGAGCCTGAGCAGCATCCTCAAGCATGGGGATGCCATGGCGGTCACAAATCTCTTTGATCTTGGTTATGTGAGCAGGATTTCCGGCGATGTGGACCGGAAGAACCACCTTCGTCTTTTCTGTAATCAAATCTTCGAGACCTTCTGGATCCATGTTCAGTGTCTCTTCTTCAATATCAGCGAAAACGGGAACAGCATTAGCCATCAGTACCGCCGTAGCCGTTCCTACAAATGTGTACGCCGGAACGATTACTTCATCCCCGGCCTTGACTCCCGCCGCTTTCAGCGATACCCAGAGAGCCGCAGTTCCCGTACTGATCGCCAGGGCGTAGCGGCTGTCGTGGAAATCTGCGAACTCACGTTCAAACTGATCTACCACCGCACTGCCTATGCCCCACCTTTCGTTCTCCAAAGTATGGATGAGACTCTCTTTCATCGCCTTTGTGTGACGCGGCCACGAAGGGAACGGCTCGGTCCGCACAGGATCGCCGCCGTGAATCGCTAGTTTAGATTTATCTTTCATGAGTACTCACATGATTAATTTACATCAATATCGCATGTAATGTTGAGAATTGATCCCAATTTACATTATTGAACTATACAGGGAATTTGAACTCACCCTTCCGCAGGATGCTGCGCAAAATAAACCCCCATAAATGGGGCTGTTTTTACAACAGGGTGTTTCACCTGCCCGACTAAATCGTTCAGGCGGGGCGTTCTTCTTTCGATTCTAGCCAGTCTACGTTTCACTACGAACAGGCAGGCGTGCTTGATTACGGGCTCGCAATGATTATTCTTCATCTTCAGAATTCAACCTTTCAAAATCTTCCCATAAATCATCATTTTTATGGTGTTCTTTCTGATTTTTAACGTAATTGTAAACACCATCAAAATCCTGCATTGATATTGTTAATATGCCATATCCTCTTTGCCAATATAAAATATCATCGCCTGTTAATTCCTGATTAATATAATCTGTATTATTCATTAGCTTCGCAATCAAGTTTCTACCGGTTTCCAGATTTA
>CAZHRR010000050.1:13370-15664 GCA_964534955.1 uncultured bacterium | reverse complement strand
CAAGTTAAGGAGACCCGTGTGACTCTTATTTTAACGGCTCATGAATAATGCAGGTAATCATATTAAAGGACAACTTATTCGTTGTTCTACTTCTGTAGCATCAAATTATCGAGCTACAAATGTTGCACAATCCAAAGCGAGTTTTATTGCGAAGCTTGGAATTGTAGTAGAGGAATCAGACGAATCATGTTTCTGGTTAGAATTCATTATTGATGAAAAACTGATGGATCGTAAACGAGTAGAGAAACTTTTTAAGGAAGCCAACGAACTGACAGCCATTTTCATTTCATCGAGGAAGACTGCAAAAAAGAACAATTGAAAATAGCCAATCGAAAATCGAAAATAAAAAATGGGGGAAGATTAGTGTTTAAATGGTTCTTAGTCAGTGTAATTGCCTTAATCGCCGGTTGTGCTGTAGGACCTCCAGCAGAGGAACCAGTCGGTCCTCCTGGGGTCGGTGACTTGTCAGTGGAAGAGAAAGTTGGCCAGATGTTTATGATCCGTTATTCGGGCAGCTTTTATCAGGAAAATTCTTATACCTATCGCTGGATGAAGAGATTGATTCAAGAAAGGAGAATAGGTGGAGTAATTCAATTTTTTGGTTCTATTCACGGGACTATAGAGAATCTGAATGAGCTGCAGAAACTCAGTGATATACCTCTATTGATAGCTGCTGATTATGAGCGGGGTGTGGGCCAACTCCTCGATGGTGGAACTCTATTTCCTACCAATATGGCCGTTGCAGCCACAAACTTACCTGAATTGGCGTACAAGCAGGGAAGGGTTACAGCTAAGGAAGGGAGGGCTATCGGAGTTCATGTTACTTTTGCTCCCGTCATGGACGTGAACAGTAATCCCGACAACCCTATAATTAACTTCCGTGCTTATGGTGATACTCCAGAGATCGTGGAGAGGTTTGGACGTGCTTTCATCCATGGTGTACAGGAAAATAGCATGATCGCCACGGCTAAACACTTTCCGGGTCATGGGAATACAGCCACTGATTCCCATACATCCCTCCCCGTCATCGCAGCTGAGCGAGACGATTTTGAGCGGGTGGATCTGGCGCCATTTAAAGCTGCGGTAGAATCGGGCGTGGGTATGATAATGGTTGGACATATTTCTGTACCGTCCATATCAAATAACGGGCTGCCGGCAACGTTGACACCAGAACTTAACGGCGATCTCCTCCGGAAGGAGCTTGGCTTTGATGGAATCATCGTGACGGATGCTCTTGAGATGGGCGGTATTACCGATTCGCACTGGGCAGGTGAAGCTGCCATCCGGGCTATTGAAGCAGGGACGGATATCGTTCTTCTGCCACTTGATGTGGATCGGGCTATTAAGTCTGTATTGGATGCTATGAAAAGTGGTCGCATTCCTGAACAGCGGATAGATGAGTCGGTTCTGCGAATACTCGAGATGAAGGAAGAATTAGGATTGTGGGAAAAGCGGAAGGCGAGCTTAAAAGAAGCACAGTCTATAGTTGGAAACAGCGAACATATTGCAGTAGCATCCGAAATTGCCAGCAAATCCATCACTCTTGTCAGTGATAAGCTGAATGTCGTCCCCATTCGTGCAGAAGAAGTAGAAACACTTTCGCATATTATCCTCTCTACCGATGATGGACTTCGTTCAATGTCAAGCACTCTTGACAGGTCCGTTTCAAGAATCCACGGAAACGTCATGTCGCAGTTTATTCACAAGCCGTTGGAGGCTTATGATATCCAGCGTATTCTGAAAGATGTGGAGGGTTCAGACTTCATCATCTGCTCGCTCTTCATTCGTGTGCGCATGAATAAGGGACAAGTCTCAATTGATCCTTCCCACCGAGAATTGATTACTCGGTTGCAAGAGACGGGAATTCCTGTGGTTGTTACGTCGTTTGGAAGCCCGTATGTGCCGGGAGTGGATCTTCTGGACGCATATCTTTGCGCCTACGGATACGGCAGCATTTCGCAGCAGGCAATGGCTGATGCCATCTTCGGTGCAGCTTCTATTAATGGGAAATTGCCTATTCAACTGAGTCCGAATTTTACTCTTGGGCACGGCTTGGATCGTTCAGCCCGGGTAATGCTTCCAATTTCATCAGATGATTATGACTTCAGTACAGCATCAGCAGTAATCAAACAGGCCATTTCGGATTCCGTTTTCCCTGGAGCTCAAATCGCTGTAATCAAAGGAGGTGAACTGGTTTGGTCATATCAAGAAGGACGGCAGACGTACGATGAAGATTCCCCACAAGTGACAGCAGAAACCATCTATGATGTGGCATCACTGACGAAAGTGACCTC
>CAZHRR010000050.1:0-13270 GCA_964534955.1 uncultured bacterium | reverse complement strand
TGGGATACACCCTCGGAAGAGGGGAGTCTGGCCGGGGACTTTTTTTCGCCAGGCAGTTATGGACACACTGGCTTCACTGGATCTTCTATGTGGATAGACCCGAACCGTAAGATTGCGGTTATTTTACTGACAAATCATGTATATCCATCAAGAGGTGATACTCCGGAAGAGTTTGCCAATTGGAAAGCTGAGATGAGGGAAGTTAGGCGGGAATTCTACAATGGTGTTATGCAGATTCTTCTTGAGGAAGAGTAGAAGATAATTTGCAGCAAGTAGATTTTATTGTCCTTTTCGCCTATCTGATCTTAGTCGTCGGTATCTCAGCATGGGCCGGCAGGCGCCAAACCTCAGCCTCCAGCTTCTTTCTCGGAGATAGGAATCTGCCGTGGTGGATGGTTATGTTCTCCGTCGTCGCTACGGAGACGTCTGTGTTGACATTTCTCTCTATTCCGGGTGTGGCGTACAATTCTGATCTCGGATTCCTGCAGCTCGCCTTTGGATATATCATTGGACGGTGGGTGATTGCTCAGGCGCTTCTGCCGCACTACTTTCACGAGGGGATTGAGTCAACCTACGAATTCATCCGTAACAGATGGGGATCTTTTGTGCAGCGGTTCGCCTCGCTTGTATTCCTCGGTACGCGGATTCTCGCCGACGGTGTCCGTCTCTTCATGACTGCGATTCCCCTGTCACTTATCACGGGATGGTCATATCCGCTCTCTATTGCGGTCATCGGCCTCTTTACGCTGATCTATACCCTTATCGGCGGTATCCGCTCTGTTATTTGGGCAGACTCCATCCAGTTCGGGATCTACCTGTTAGGCGCGGTTGCTGTATTCGTAGTGCTGGATAGTTTGATAAGCGGAGGGTGGCCCGCAATATTTGCCACGGCAGCAGATAACGGAAAGTTGACCATGGTTCACTTTACTTTCGACAGCGGTTTTGCAGGAATCATCGAACATCCATACCAGTTCCTGACAGCAGTCATCGGCGGGATGTTCCTATCCATGGCGTCCCACGGGACAGATCACCTCATGGTCCAGCGGCTGCTCTCCTGCCGTGGAATCAAAGGAGCACAGAAGGCGCTGGTGGGAAGCGGTATCCTGGCGTTCATCCAGTTTGCGATTTTCCTCACGCTCGGAGCGGGAATCTGGGTCTTCTTCGAAGGACGTACCATGAAGGCAGATGAGGTTTTCTCGACTTTTATCATTGATCATTTACCCATGGGATTGACCGGTTTCATTGTTGCCGGTATATTTTCCGCCGCCATGTCCACGCTCAGCTCTTCCATAAACGCCTTGGCTTCTTCAACCATGACCGATTGGTTCAAAGGGAGCCGTCCGGACAGATACAACATAGCCACATCCCGGTTACTGTCTGTCTTTTGGGCAGTCGTGCTGGTAGGTGGAGCCATGCTGTTCACATCCGAAGATACACCCCTAGTAGAAGTGGGACTATCAATAGCGTCATTCACCTATGGTGGTTTACTGGGTTTCTTCTATCTGGGACGGAAAGCGCCAGAGATTCATCGATATAGCGTAACTTTCGGCTTTACTATGGCTCTTCTTGTGATGATTACAGTTGTCAAGTTTACTTCAGTAGCTTGGCCGATTTATACAGCGATTGGACTGACGTCTATGGTTTTAGCTTCTAAAGGATTCGAAGAGATAAGGACTTCAACCTGATTACCATCAGATGATAAGTGATTACTAAATGATCGTTTCCAGAGATTCCTTCGTGATCTGCGAAGGAGGATAGATGAGAAAGAATGAATATGGAAAAGCTACCCAAAAGGATTTCTTGGAAAGACCACCCCTACACCCCTCCTTACCAAGGAGGGGAAAAAGGGGAGGTAGTTCAAAAACATAATTACTCATCACCGGACTTTGGACAAAAATGTGAGAAAAACCTCAAATATTTTATGGCAAATGGTGTTCATGAATAATTCAGGTCAAGTAAAGCTTAAGGTAATATATGTATATATATCATTATTGTTTGTAAGCAATATCACTTCTGCGCAAGAATATGAATATTCCGAGATCTTTCCTTTACCAGAAACCGGCTTTGTTCAGCAGGTTTTTACTGGGCTCGATGTGCTGGAAGAGCTTTCATTCCGTCCACTCTACGGAAAGACTCTGGCAGTACTGACAAATCATACCTCTGTGAGTCGTAGAGGAGTCCATCTGCTTGATTTGTTGGCTCAATATCAGGATAGTATCTCCATCAAAATCATTTACACACCTGAGCATGGGATTTTTTCGCTTTCAGATGATTTGGTGAATTTACCTTCAGATGGAAGAGATCCCCGGTTTGGCGCACCGATCAAGCATCTCTGGGGTCGCAGGTTTCGCCCGGATATTCTCGATTTATACGGTGTCGATCTGATCTTGATTGATATCCAGGATCCCGGCTTACGCTACTTCAGCTACATCACCACTATCACAAAAGCGATGGAATCAGGTGCCCTTGCAGGGGTTCCCGTTATGGTGCTCGATCGTCCCAACCCTCTGGGCGGCGTACAAATTAATGGTCCCATCGTACGCCCGAAATATCAATCCTTTGTAGGCTATCATCTTGTCCCCATTCGGCATGGACTTACGGTGGGTGAATATGCACTCATGATCAATGAGACCGGATGGTCTCATCAGGCACAGCGGGTGGATCTGACGGTCATCCCCATGATCGGCTGGGAGAGAGGCAAGCTTTATGATCAAACTGAGCTTCCGTGGATTTCACCAGCACCAGGCATCCATGATTTTGAGACGTTACATGTGTACGAAGGAATGGGGCTTTTCAAAGGGACGAATCTCTCGGTGGGTATCGGTACAGATCAGCCGTACTTTCTCGTGGGAGCGCCGTGGTTATCTGCATCTGCGATACTAGATGCACTGGAAAGATCACGACTGCCGGGAGTGCAATTTGAAGCAGGTACGTTCACGCCCGATTCCCTCAATCCGTATTTGCCTGCGCCTCTTTATCGCAGTGAGGAGTGCGACGGTATTCGTATGATTGTTACCGATTGGATGACCTTCGATCCACTCCGTACTGCGGCGACAATCCTGTCTGTTGTGTCGGGGAACTGCCCTAACCAATTCCGGTGGACAGGTAATTTCTACATTGATAAACTTTATGGGCACGATTACCTCCGGATCTTCACTGCTCAACGACGGGACCCGGCAAAATTGCCAGCCACATGGACACATGACGTCATCCGCTTCAGTCAATTCCGGGAGAAGTTTCTGCTCTACTGAGATTATATGATTCGCCACAAAGAGCCTCGGCATAGCTACAGCGAACCCACAAAGTCACTAAGAAATTCTTCAGAATAAAAAGTTGAATGATAAAAAACGAAAATGACATGGCAAAAGATGAACTCACCCTCGGGATTGAACTCACCCCGTCCACCTACGGTGTCCACCTGGAAATGTGGCTACCCCCTCTTCTTTATAAGAGAGGGGGCCACCCCGAAAGTGTTATTTATAGAAGGACCAACACAGGGGGTGAGTTAGGAAAAGTGAGTTAAAGTTGGGATCTTGGAACTTATGAACATGAGAAAAAATGAACATGCTTATAGATCTTATCTTATGAAGAGAGGGGTGATAAGAACCAACTTTCAACTGCATACTTTACTCCCTACTTAGGAGATTTTATGGCAACACTTGACTGGATAGTAGTAGCACTCTATTTCCTCCTGGCTATGGGAATTGGTCTGTTTTTCATGAAACGCGCCGGCAGGAATATCTCAGAGTACTTTGTAGCTGGCCGGAATGTACCGTGGTGGCTGGCAGGAGTCTCCATGGTAGCGACGACATTTGCCGCTGACACTCCATTGGCCGTGACTGGTATCGTGGCGTCTGATGGCGTTGCTGGAAACTGGATCTGGTGGAATTTTGCTCTATCCGGGATGTTCACGGTTTTCTTTTATGCCCGCCTCTGGCATCGAGCCGGCGTAATGACTGATGTGGAATTTGTTGAGATTCGCTATAGCGGGAAACCAGCTTCCATACTTCGAGGGTTCCGAGCGCTCTATCTCGCATTTCCCATCAACTGTGTGATCCTTGGATGGGTCACGCTCGGCATGTCGAAAGTGCTGCAAGTCGTAACCGGCGTTGAGCCGTGGCAGACAATCCTGATCCTCTACGGTCTGACGGCAGTTTACATTGTTCTCGCTGGTCTCTGGGGTGTGGTTGTGACAGATTTTCTGCAGTTTATGGTCGCCATGGCGGGCTCGATCATTCTTATGATTGCTGCGCTGGGGGAAACGGGCGGAGTATCAGGCCTCTCAGAGCGACTGAGCGAGACATTCGGTGAGGCACACTCTTATCTCCAGTTTTCACCATTCGATCACCCGACGCTCCTCATCAGTACTGTACTTGTGTGGATTGGGATGCAGTGGTGGGCTTCGTGGTATCCGGGAGCCGAGCCGGGAGGAGGAGGCTATATTGCTCAGAGGATGTTCTCTACGAGAAATGAGAAAGAAGCGGTGAAGGCGACACTATTCTTCAATATTACTCATTATGCACTCCGGCCGTGGCCGTGGATTCTGGTGGGATTAGTATCACTGGTAATCCTTCCTCAGGTGACTGAAAAAGCTGAGCATTCCGGTGTGGTCCAGGAGGTGACCGAAGACAGGGTAGTTATCATGTTCGAGGATGGCAGTCAGGATGAGATTCCTTTTCAGGAACTGCGCGATGGCTGGTTATCTGAATCCAAAGTGGGGAAGGGTGACAGGTTTGAGGCAGATGATATATTGGTAGCTACAGACAAGGAAAAAGGGTACCCGTACCTGATGAAGACTTTGCTGAAGCCAGGGCTTTTTGGACTCTTACTGGTAGCCTTTATCTCGGCGTTCATGTCCACTGTTTCCACCCATCTCAACTGGGGAGCCTCCTATGTAGTGAATGACTTCTATGTGAGGTTCGTAAAGCCGAGAGACAAGTTTACTTCTCATGAGAATGCAGAGAAGCATTATGTGCTGATTTCACGGCTGGCTATCGTCCTTATGGCTATGGCGGCTATTGTGGTTTCTTATTTCTTCGACAGCGTGAAAGGGGGCTGGGAAATGATCCTTTCCCTGGGCGCTGGGACAGGATTGGTCTATATGCTCCGCTGGTTCTGGTGGAGGATCAATGCGTGGAGTGAAATATCAGCAATGGCGGCTGCCTTTGTGGGGGCTATGTCTTCAGGATACTTCGGAATGTCTGGATTTTCAGAAAAGATGATCTTCACTACTATCTTATCAACTGTAGTCTGGTTGTCAGTAACATTACTGACCGCACCGGAAAAAACAGTGACGCTGCGACGCTTCTATGAGCGTGTGCGACCCGGTGGTCCCGGCTGGAGGGAGTTTTCTGCCGGCGAAAAATCATCTCTGGCTCCGGCATTCCTGAATGTGGCGCTGGGAGCGGTTGTTGTCTGGGGATTCCTTTTCGGGATTGGTAAGCTGATCTTCGGTGATAGCTCAACTGGACTGCTGTTCATTGTCTTAGCTTGTGCATCCTTTTATCTCGTTGTGAGAAGGATGGATGTTACAATGAAGGAAAGGGAAGCTTGATAAAAGGTTCCCGAAAAACTATCTGGAGTTGGGCTATGTACGATTGGGCCAACTCTGCTTTTGCCACAACCGTTATGGCCGGGTTTTTCCCGCTTTTCTTCAAGGCCTACTGGGCTGATCCTGGCAATCCCCAGGAGAGTACTTTCTATCTGGGATTGGCCAATTCTCTCGCCTCTATCATCGTTGCTGCCATGGCGCCTTTTCTTGGAGCGATAGCTGACAGGGGAACAGCCAAGAAGAAGTTCCTGTTCACCTTTGCCTTCCTCGGAATTATCATGACTGGAGGACTCTGGTTTGTATCTCAGGGATACTGGCAGATGGCTGTGATTCTATATGTGGCTGCTTCAGTGGGATTTTCCGGAGGCAATATTTTCTACGACTCTCTGCTTCCGGGTATTGCCGATGAATCCAAGGTAGACTTTACATCGTCCCTTGGTTTTGCGCTCGGTTATATCGGCGGCGGATTGCTCTTCTTAGTGAACGTTATGATGTTTATGTATCCCGAAGCTTTTGGAATTAGCGATAGTGCGGCAGCTATCAAACTGGCGTTCGTATCGGTTGCTATCTGGTGGGCGGTGTTCTCTATCCCGGTAATGTTGTTTGTTCGCGAACCAGCGATCTATGAACATGTTCCGCTCATGAAGGCAGTTGTCCTTGGATGGAGACAACTCCGGGATACTTTCCGCGACATCCGTCATCTAAAAGTGGTAGGACTTTTCCTCCTGGCGTATTGGTTCTACATTGATGGTGTGGATACAATCGTCAAGATGGCGGTGGATTACGGGAAATCCCTGAATTTTGAAGACAGTGCCCTGATCACAGCTCTTCTGATAGTCCAATTTGTAGCCTTTCCTGCCGCTCTGATCTACAACTGGTTTGCCTCACGAATCGGGGTAAAGAGAGCCGTGGAGATAGCGATCATTGCTTACGGCTTCATCACGATCCTAGGCTATTTTATGAAGACAGAGCAGCATTTCTTTGTTCTGGCGATTTTAGTGGGACTCTTTCAGGGCGGTATCCAAGCGTTGAGCCGCAGCCTGTACACCCGGCTGATCCCGGTAGAGAAATCTGCTGAGTTCTTTGGGTTTTTCAATATGCTGGGGAAATTCGCTGCGGTTGTTGGTCCGTTCCTCATGGGTTCAGTTACACTTCTCACCGGTAACGCACGTCTCGGTATACTCTCCATCATAATTCTGTTTGCTATCGGGTGGATACTCCTGCGGAGAGTGGATATCTCTGAAGGAGAGAGGATGGCCCGGGAGTTTCTGGCGAAATAAAGGTTATGTTCTTTGTATTAAGTTGGGATTAAGCCTTGATTATTAGAGAGTCAGATAGTAATGTTTTAAGGAGAAATTGTGCTTGCTACTCTCTGATGTACTCAGGATTATCTTGCAAAAGTCGGTATGGATACGACAATTGACTAGGCAAAGAAGCCAAGAAATCTTAAGACAGATAACTAACACGTAGTTAGCAATCGAAAATAGATATAGCCGTGAGTGTAAGACTTAGAAAACTTATGAGGAGTATCGGATCAGAGGACTATAGAGTCGTAGATAATATATTGCAATGCAACTTCGACTTCCATGATTCGAATAGTACTTATAGTTCCCACGGTTTTCACTCATTTCCAGCAAAATACCCACCTCAGCTTCCCTCGAGGTTCATCGATGAACTCACCGAGCCAAATGATATAGTGTTGGACCCCATGATGGGCTCTGGTACAACGATTTTGGAGGCATACTTATCTGGGAGACAGGCAATAGGTTTTGATATTGATCCTCTAGCAATAAAACTAGCTAGAGTTAAGGTTTCTGAGTTAGACCAAAACAGGCTCGAACGACTTACTGATAACATCTTAAAGCGTGCTCGGAATAGGATTGATCAGCAACCAACAGAGCTCAAACTAGTTCTCGAAAGGCGGTGGGATGTTAAGACCAAGCAATTCGCAGACTATTGGTTCACAGAGGAAATACAGCTACAATTGACCGCTCTGATCGAAGAGATAGAACAACTGCATCACGAGAATGAGAGGACCTTTTTTGAAGTAGTATTCTCAGCTATAATTATTACAAAGACTGGTGGAGTTTCACTTGCTCTTGACTTGGCGCATACTCGACCACATCGTGCAAAAATCGTTTTTGATCCTGAAGGTCGTAAGATAATAGAAAAAGACCTAGACGAAAGCAAATCAGCGAGAATGAAGTTTATAACGAAGCGACTCCAATCTGCGTTTGATGCATTTGAGAATCGCGCACGTTTCAACATTCGATACTTGCCATCTAACGGTTTTCCACTATCTCGACCGCGTATAGAGGTAGCTGATGCTCAATCACTTCCATTGGCAGATAGCTCTGTGGACCTGATAGTTACTTCCCCACCATATGCCTCTAATGCAATCGACTATATGCGCGCGCATAAATTTTCACTGATTTGGTTGGGATACAGGATTGATCAACTGGGTAGGACCAGAAACAAGTATATTGGCGGTGATTCAACGAGCCAATTCGAGTTCGTTAAACTTCCTGCTTTGGCTCAGGAAATCGTCAGTCATTTTTCATCTCTTGACCGTAAAAAGGGTCTAGTTTTGCACAGGTATTTTTCAGAGATAACTAGGGTATTGAAGGAGATGTACCGTGTATTGAAACCCGGAAAACCTGCAATTGTGGTAGTAGGTAACACAACTATACGTGGTGAAGACACTCATACGGCCCAATGTCTTGAGGCGATTGGTTACTCACTTGGGTTTCTGGTGCCAAGAACAGGTATCAGGAATCTTGACAGGAACCGAAGAATGTTACCGGCTAGTATGAAGATTGATACAACTTCTCAGATACAGCGGCGAATGCACCAAGAATACATCATTGGATTCTTTAAGTCTTAAGAACCTACCGAGAATATGGCTACGATAGATGACCTTAGACTGCAGTTTCAAAAACAAGTGTGTTCTCGATCGATGTTTAGAAAACCCGGTAACACTCCAAGCATTGCAGATACGTCCAGCAAAATAAGTACAGCCTTATCAAAAAAAGTAATTGCTAAATTGGGTCACCCCTTGGCATCAAGTAAAATTAGTAGTCAAACAGCAGGTAGGCGGTTTGAAGAAGCTGTTTGTGATTACGTGGAAGCAGCTCTTACTCTCCTTTCACATCTTAGACCTGCAAAATTCATATATAATATCCACGTTGATATATCAAGTTTCCATCAATACAGCCACCTAGCAGATCTTAAACAGTTGATGAAAGGAAATAAGCAGCTTCAGACCACTTTAGGTAGTTATGTGGTAAAGCCTGATGTAATCGTAGGAAGAAAACCTATTACCGATGAAGAGATAAACGTGAGTGATAACGTTGTAAATACGGAAAGTTATCCCAAGCTAACGCAAATTCGGGAGTCTAATCAAGAGCAAGCTACTGAAATTCTTCATGCAAGTATCTCGTGCAAGTTAACCCTTAGAAGTGACCGTTCCCAAAATGCTCGAACGGAAGGACTTAACTTAATCAGACACCGCAAAGGCCACTCTCCACATATAGTAGTTGTAACCGCAGAGCCGATGCCAACTCGGATATCTTCTCTTGCTTTAGGTACTGGTGATATTGATTGCGTTTACCATTTTTCTTTACACGAGTTGGTTGAAGCCACAAAAGAGTTGGGTAAGGAAACTGCTACTGAACTTCTTGACATGATGATTTCAGGGAATCGCCTTAGAGATATTTCTGATTTACCTTTCGATTTGGTTGTTTAGGCATACTATCTTGGAACATTTCTGCCTTTAACTTAAATTCGCAGAAATCAACGGAGGTTAAAGAATGAAAAAACTATCTTTTGTTGTTATTTGGTGTGTTGCCCTCTTTCTGGTCTTTGGCATTGCCACCCAAACTGTCCAGGCAGAATCTGCTGTCATTAAAGTCAGCGGTATGAGCTGTGATGACTGTGTTGACCGGATTCAATCGGCCTTGCTAAAACTTGATGGAGTGGATAAAGCAGTCGTTGATCTTAAGAGCGGCTCAGCAGATGTAACCTTTAACAACGAAGTTTTGAAGCTGGATGATATTAGGACAGCTATCACTAAGATTGGCTACTCTGCAGATGATATTAAGGCGGCTTTTGACCATTGTGAATTAGAGAAAAAGGCTGAATCCAAGAAGAGCTGCGGCAAGCCTAAAGCATGCTGTAAGAACAAGAAAAATAAGTCAATCTAACGAAGAACTACTGATTTGGGAGTTTGAAAGGGTCGGTCAACCGACCCTTTTTAATTAGTGAAAAAGAGTGTTGACAAATTCAATCATAGAGGTGTAAACTAAGCACCGAGCCCCGTCACCTAGGCGTGCTCTTCAGAGAAAAAAGGCTTTCTCGAGGGTAAATTTGGCGGGGCTCTTTTATTATTATCACAATTTCCTCGAAGAGTGGAGGCAGAAAATCATGGAAAAAGTGACAGCCCGCTACAGTCAGTTGGTCATGCCCAACGATCTTAATAACATCGGAACACTCTTCGGAGGTAAAATGGTTTCGTGGATGGATATCTCCGCCGGAAAGGCAGCACGCAGGTTTTTGCGAGGATCGGATGCTGCTGGTGCAGTGACCAAAGCCATTGATAAAATGGTCTTCTCGGAGCCGGTTTACGGCGGGGAATGGGTAAACTTTGTGGCCACCATCGGATCAGTGGGAACGACCTCATTTACTATTGATGTAGAAGCGACGGCCGAAGACGAAAGCGGTCAATCCCGGCCTGTCTGCAAAGCGTGCTTTACCTTCGTAGCAGTAAAGAAAGGGGACGATGGCAAATGGCACAAGGTCCCCCATGGAAAGAAGTAACTTCCCTATTTTAGCAGCACCATCTTCCGCACTTGTGTAAACTCTCCTGCGGAGATGCGGCAGATGTAAACTCCTCCGCTGAGACTGTTACCCAGAGCATCCTGTCCGTTCCACACTTTGGAGTGGAAACCAGCATCCTGAAGACCATCGATCAAGGTAGCAACTTCCCGTCCTAATAAGTCGTAAATGGTCAATCTAACTGTTGAGGATTTCGGTAGATCGTACCGGATTGTGGTCGTCGGGTTGAAGGGATTGGGGTAGTTCTGGTGAAGTGCAAATTCCTCAGGTATTACCACTTCAATTTGGGCAGCATCAAGCCAGACAAAGATTTCATGGTTTGACGTATCGCTTTCATTACCATTGAAGTCCACTGCAGTGATATAGGCTTCGTAAGAGCCCACAGACCAGTCTATTTCCGTATCGTTGAAAAAGGTGTCAATTGTAGTTGCTCTAAGCTCAAACTCTTCTCCTGCATGCATGCGATACAGGTTGAAGTATTGGAAATCCTCGTCTTCTGGCCCAGTCCACTCGCTCAATATTCCGTATTCTCCTGGACCAGGACCAGTAAACAAGAGTCCAGGAATATGAGGTGCAAGGTTGTCAATCGAATATCCGATGATTGGATTCGAATCAAAGAAAATAGAAGCATCCTCGGTGTGGGCTGTTACCATGAAGATGGACCAGTAGATGCCGTAGGCGGTGGAGTCGCCCAGCGTCGGTACTACAGCGCTGTAGATATCTTCGCCGTGCCATGGTACTGTCCCGATAAAGTCCCAGATAGGATAATCATCGCCTGACTCATTCACGTACCGCCAGATGCTGAATTCGGTGAATACCTCAAACGGTCCGGCATCTCCAGGAGCCCACAGGATGCGTACCTGCCTGCCTTGATCATTGGGAATGTCGTGGATGAAAAAGAGATAAGGCGGGATAACTCCCCCTTCCTGAAACAGGGTTATATCGAAGATAACCGTGTTATCGTTCACTTCGATAGCTTGCTCCTCGTAGAACGGCTCGTACCCCTCCGCCACGGCAAAAATATTGTATATTCCGTTGGGAACATCGATGTGATAGTCACCATTGGAAGGCTCAACTGCCCAACCTACGTAATTCTCGTTCCAGACTTCAACATATGTCCACAGTTCCTCATCTGAGCCGAAGAGTTCAATGTGACCCTCGACAGCGCCCTCCATGGGAGCAGACGTAAGAGTGATGTCTACTTGCACCTCGGCATCAGAGACCTCTACGCTGTCTACCCGCTCAATCCAGAATCCGGGGTGGATGGCAGTGATGTTGTAAATGTTGTTTATCACCGGCATATAGTATTCTCCAGCGTCATCGGTCCAGGCATCAAAGTGAGGCGGCCAGTCGATGTATTCCAAACCGTCGGCTACTACGATGGCATCGCCTACGGGATTACCCACTTCATCTGTGACAGTACCGAATATGGCACCGTCCACAGCCGGCAGATAGAATTCAATATATGCAGTTTGACCTTCTTCCACTCCCACATCATGTGATTGCGGGAAGTATCCATCCGCTTCAGCTTCCACGTAATAGTATCCGGGCGGCACATCCTGATGGAAATAGCCGTCCTCGTCGGTCCCCGTCTCGAACTCCCAATCCCATCCCCACGTAGTGACAGTTGCATCATGGATGGGGGTACCTTCTTCATTCATGACGATTCCTTCGATGGCGGCGCCCATTCCTCCCTCATGAGTAAGAAAAATGTCGAGCCAAATTTCATCACCCGATTCTACATAGAGCGAATCGAAGAATGGCTGAAAACCGTCAGCGAAAGCGAAGAAGTTGTACTCCATACCGCCTAAGGCGGGCAGATGGAAAATGCCCTCGTGATTTGCATGTCTGGTAACAGTGATGGAGTCGTTAGCAAGCTGCACCCATGCCCAGGGTATTGGCGGTGATTCGGGTCCGTCCGCCATTATCTGTCCACTAACACTTGCATCCGGGTGCACAAGAGTAAAGTCAAGGTCTGTATCACCGGGATCAGCTTCGTACCCTTGCGGTACGAAGATATAAAAACCTGAATCATCGAGATGATGGACAGTAATCGAATATAGATCTGCCCAAGTTGAGAGGCTTAGATCGTAAGGTATATCCCAAGCGCCGCTGATCTCCAAGTAATTCCAGCCGTGTTCGCTCCAGGCAATTACAGCCACGTGCTGCGGAGCGAAACTTTCGCCTAAATGAAGTGTGCCGCTTACCTGTGAATCAAGTGGGAGCAGGACAAAGTTTTCTTCGGCTGTCCCGCCTTCAGGAACATAAACTCCGCGCCAGAAGGGGAGGAGATACTCGCCATAGACAGCGTCCTCATCTGGGCCGAGAGACCACTCGAAATCGTAGTCCATTATTCCTAACTCGTACATACCACTCCCGTCCGTCTCAGCCATAGCTTCGTGCGGACCATTCTCTGCTATTACTGGAACACCAGCAATGGGAATTTCATCTAGGTCAGTTACGGAACCTACGATCCAGGCATTTGGAGGAACGAAGGAGAAGTCAATTCCCTCAACATGACCATTAATCATTACATCCTCGAGGAATACGCTTGGGAAAAGTCCTTCTGTTACTCCAAGAACGTCAACAGTCAGTACAAACCAGACCTCACCCTCGGGGATATCAATCCCTGGAACATGCAGCGTGTAGGTGCCGACGCTGTCCGTTAATGTGGTCCAGAGATTTTCAGGCCTGTCACCTTCTGGACCATCGGCAGTCCATGCGGGAAAGGCAACTATGATTATGTTTGATAGTAACCCCCGATCGTCATATACGGTACCGGATACGGAAAAGTCAGATTCGATCCCCTCCACAAAGAGGGTGGCAGTCGCAGAACCCCCACCGTCGGTGGCTGTCATAAAGACTGTGGCTCCTTCCATCCCGAAG
>CAZHRR010000049.1:0-15883 GCA_964534955.1 uncultured bacterium | reverse complement strand
TTTCTCCATAGCGCCAATACCAGTGATGCGTCATCCCTCCAACGGCAAAGGTTTCATAGAAGCGACCCTTCCGATAGTATATCCCCGGGATACCACGGGTGTACGACTCCAACTGATCCGCCGGGAAATCGAGAGCCAGTCTCGCATCTACAGCATAACCATCCCGGAAGGCAATAACGTCAATCCAGCCTGTAAACTGGCGGCGGTACCTGTGCGGGCTGATGGTTGGTGGAGTTTCTAATGTCAATGCTGACTTCTGTGCCTCCATCCAGTCCACAACCAGCGCACTAATCTCCTCATCCAGCTTCGGCTTTTTGGCAGAAGGAAACCAACCTGATTTCCTATGAGAACTTCTGATCTCCCACTGCCACTCCCGGATTAGTGTTCCGCTGACATCTGCTAAGTACGTATGCCCATTCAGCATCCACCCCTTCCTGAAAGCGGGGGAACCGTCGTACCAGATGGTCACATTATCAACGACGAGAGTTTCTGAACCAGAATGTACTCCCTCAGATAGGAATTCCCCCAGAATGTCATCCAGCGGTCTATCCAAAAGGAAGTACTCATCCACTGGTACGTACTTCATAAACTTGCTCTTCTGGCGGACGCCCAGGTAGTTATCATCGTACTTTCTCTCATCCTTTACCGGAAAGGATTGGTTAACCTCGGACGTGTCTGTGGGAAGTTCTATAACGAGGGTGTCGGTAACCACATCCAGCAGATCCCAACTGCCTGCTTTTAGTAAGCAGATGAGGTTTAGAGCGAGGAGAAATATTGATGTTAGAAGATTTCCCGCTCGGTTGATCATTGTAGTTCGTCTATTCCCAATTATCTGCCCAGCTTAAATATTTTACACTTCTCTAGTAAATGTGTCAGCACATATAACAACCCTACACTAAAATAAGTTAGGAACACTCTCCACTATATGCACGCAATATTCATTTCCGACAACAGGTTTTCTACAATACAATAATAAAGTTCACTTGCAAATAGTTAATATGTTAACTATATTTGTTTCGAGAGGAATAATTATCGAACTATTCACATCCCAATAAGACCATATGACTTCACTTGAAGAGAGCACCGGTTTCCTCGTCGTCCGCACCGCCCGTACCATGAAGAAAGCGCTGGACGCAAAACTGTCCGAGTTCTGTCTTACCACATCGCAGCATACTGTCCTCAGCGCCCTGGCGAAGGAAGACGGGCTGTCTCTATCGGAGGTAGGCAAGAGAGTCTTTCTGGACAAACCTGCCATTACCGGACTGGCTGACCGGCTTGAAAAAGACAACTTCGTGGAACGAAGAAGAACCTCCAAAGACCGGCGAGTGATCCAGCTTTTCCTGACGGAGAAAGGGTCAAGTCTTCTTCAAGAATTGGATGAGCTTGCTGCTATGGTAGATCATAAACTGGTGGAGTCCCTATCCAAACCAGACCTTGAAAAATTCCGTTCTACTCTCAACCGGATTTGGAGCGCTGCAAATGGGCAGGAATAACATTCAGCTCAACAGCTACTCTGAGGCGGTGACCTACGCCAGGGAACTTTTCGACGATCTCTCTTTCTCCTATGCCAGCCAATGGAAGAAGGGAGACGGTTCCCGCAGGATAATCGGCTATCTTCCCATTTACATTCCGCGAGAGATAATCCACGCCGCAGGGATGCTTCCCGTAGGGATTTTCGGCGCAGGAGACAGAATTCCGTCCGTCCGGGGGGATGCCTACTTCCAATCCTATATCTGCCACCTCCCCCGAACCGTGATCGAACTTGCTCTTAATAAGCATATGGACGATTTTGACGGTTTTATCTTCCCGGCGATCTGTGATGTTATCCGTAACCTGTCCGGGATCTTCAAGATTCAGTTTCCGGAAAAGTTCGTCCGATACCTCGATTTCCCACAAGATTTCAATCCTGATGTAGGCGGCACTTTCTATCGCACGGAATTGGAGCGGCTGCTTGAAGATCTCAAATCCCTGAACGGGAAAGAGCCGAGCAGAGAAGACCTGAACAATTCCATTTCCATTTATAATCGCAACCGCACCCTCCTGGCAGAACTCGACAGGTTCCGGTCAAAGCAACCGCATAAGATCTCTGCCACTGATTATTATCTGTTTCAGAGAGCAGGCTCAGTTATGGCCGTGGAGGACCATAATAACTTCCTCGAAACCCTCCTCTCCCTGGCAGAAAAGGTTGAGACCGAAGAGGAGGATCGAATCCACGTGGTTATTACCGGTTCGTTCTGCGAACAGCCCCCTCTGGGATTGATCAAGACCATTGAGAACGCCGGGTGCTACATTGTGGAAGATGATTTCCAGCTGGGGCAGAAGTGGTTCGCTGAGAACATCCCCGATAACAGTGAAGACCCAATCGGAGCGCTGGTGGACAGCTACCTGACCAAGAGCACTTTCTCATCCGCCGTGTACGAAGGGACGGAGGCAAGGGGCGACCTCCTGGCAGCACAAGCGAAAAAGCGTAATGCTGACGGCGTGATCTTCTGCGCACCCAGTTTCTGTGATCCCGCTCTACTGGATCGTCCTATCCTTGAACAAGCTTTGGACAGACACCATATCAAGCACTCAAGCTTCCAGTATCACGAGAACCTCGGACAGTTCCATGTAATAAAGGAACAGACCGGTACCTTTGCCGATATGATCAAACTTTGGGAGTAGGAATGGAGATCCAGAAAGAAAACAGTATGGTCAAGCAGAAGCAGATGCTCGCTGAGCATTTTATGAGTCTGTCACATGTAAGGGAGACAGGTAAGAAGGTAGTCTATACCTTTGTACCCGGGAACCTGACTGAGCTTATCTATGCTTTTGACATGCTCCCCGTTTACCCTGAAATCAACGCACTTCAATCCGGAATGCGCAAGAAATCGAGGGACTACATCCGCGAGGCGGAGGATGTAGGTTATTCCGAGGACGTCTGCTCCTATGTCAAATGCGACATCGGAATGATGCTCCAGGGCAACATCGGTCCTACGGGACAGCAGCTTCCCGATCCCGACCTGCTCCTGTTGAGCTACACCGGCTGCTTCGTCTTCATGAAGTGGTTCGAGAATCTGAAGCACCTCTACCCCAAAGCTGAAATCGCCATGCTCCACATTCCGTATCAGGAGTCAGGCAGGATTGAACCCAACGCTGTCCAGTATATTAAGGACCAGCTCACCACTGAAGTTATTCCCAAGATGGAGAAAGTGAGCGGCAGGAAACTCGATCTCGATAAACTTGCCAGTAAAATGAATCTGTCGGCTCAGGCAGAAGATCTCCTGATAGAAGTATTTGATTCTGCCCAAAACAGACCTTCGCCCATCGATGCCTATTTTGGTGGGGTCTACTACATAGGTCCCATTTTCACCGCTTTCCGGGGCAGCGAAAGTTGTGTGGAATACTATAAAGAACTATCTAAGGAGGTTTCTTACAGAGTTACTAATAGTCTCGGCCCTATCACTCCGGACGGTTACCTCGAAAATGAGCGTTACCGTCTTGTAGTGGAGGGTCCGCCCAACTGGACGCACTTCCGAAACTTCTGGAAGATATTCTATGATCAGGGGGCTGTTTTTGTTGGCTCGACCTATACTCGAGTCGGCGGCGTGTATGATGATGGATTCAGGCATTCGCCTGATGATCCTCTTGAGAGCATGGCTGAGTATTGCCTGGGATGCTACACTAACCGCAACCTACCCCAACGTATCGACCTTCTCGAGCGATTCATTAAGCGTTACTACGCCCATGGATTGCTGGTGAACTCCATCAAGAGCTGCAACTCCTTTTCGGCTGGTCAGCTTGTGATGATGCGGGAGCTGGAGGATAGACTGGGAATTCCAGTTGGGTTCATAGAAACTGACCTGGTTGATCCACGATACTACTCCTATTCCAACATTAAGAACAGGCTCGACTCTTTCTTCCAGATGCTCGAACAGCGGCAGTCTATCAGAGTCACAGATGAAGTATTATCGGATGATGTTCTGGCTTGAGATGTGAGCTGCTGATTATCAAATGAACTAGAGGCAAGAGATGAAAGTTTACTTAGGAATTGATTTGGGATCCACCACTTCTAAAGCCGTCATCACCGATAGCGAAGGAAACATCATCGGCCGGGGGATTACAAATACGCGATCGAATTATGAAGTGGCAGCGGAGATTGCACAGATTGAAGCAGAGTTTAATGCCCGTTTTACCCTGCTGTTTCAGAAGCTTAAAAAAGAAGCCTCAAATGGAGTTAACTGGGATAAAATCTCTGGTCACCTGAAAAACAGGTTCCACTTCCTGGAGTTCCGGCAGCGATTTGATAAACTGATGGAGAAAATGAACTCTAATGCGACTGCTCTTCCTGATGCAGCTCTTCGTAAGGAAGTTGTACCACTCATTGGTGCAATGCCGGATAAAATACTGGAAAAAATCAGAGCAAAATTTCTTGGGGGAGATGTATCCACTTCATCTGAGTTCTTCAGAGAACTTTTCAGCAGTGTCTATATGCATCTCATCGAGAGCGAGGACAAATCACTGTACGATCATCTCATAGCTTTGTATGATCGCTCCATCACCCCAGTGGAAAATGAAGCATTACATCCTGACTTCAGCAAGCTGGTGCAAGAGGCTATCACTCTCCTGCCCGACGATTTAGCTGAACAGTGTTCAACATTAGAGGATTACCTGGAGCAGATTGCAGAACTGTCGCTCAAACCGGCCGATTACATTGGTACTGGTTATGGACGTCAGCTGCTCCCTTTTGAAGAAAAACATATCAAATCCGAGATACTGTGCCACGCCATGGGTGCCCATGTCTACTTCCCAAAAACGCGAACGGTACTGGATATCGGCGGGCAAGATACAAAGGCTATCCAGGTAGATAAATATGGATTGGTTACAAGTTTCCAGATGAACGACCGCTGTGCCGCAGGGTGCGGGCGATACCTTGGCTACATTGCGGATGAAATGAACATCAGTGTAGGCGAGCTTGGACCCATTGCCATGGAGGCAGACTACGAAGCCAACATCTGCAGTACCTGCACCGTCTTCGCCGGGGCCGAACTCCGTGAATATCTGAACCTGGGTGAGAAAAAGGAAAACGTGTTGGCCGGTCTGCACAAAGCAATCGTTCTGAGAGCTTTCGCACTCTTGGCCCGATCCGGAGGTGTCCGGAATGAATTCACATTCACCGGCGGTGTTGCCAGAAACACGGCAGTGGTCAAGTATGTCAAGCAGATGGTCAAGGAAAACTACGGTGAGCTGAAGATTAACAATCACCCTGATTCCATTTTCATGGGAGCCCTTGGCGCAGCCCTGTTCAGTGCCAGAAGGAAGGAAAACTAATGTACTACACAATGGGGATAGACGTAGGCAGCAGTTTTATCAAATACGCTCTGGTCGACTACGGAGAAGACTCAAAAATCATTGAAGTAATAAATGAGAAAATCAGAAAACGGAACCCAACTGATCTTATTCAGAAAACCGTGGACAACCTGCTGGAAAACAACAATCTATCCTATGATGATCTGATCTATGTTGCTTCAACTGGCGAAGGCGAGCTTGTCCCCAGGAAGCGGGGACACTTCTACAGTATGACGACTCACGCCCGGGGTGCCTATCACTATCACCCCGAAGTTCGCACCGTTGTGGACCTGGGAGCCCTGTTCAGCCGGGTCATCTCTCTGGAGAAAGGCGCCAAGGTGAAGAACTACGCCATGACAGGGCAGTGCGCCTCCGGCTCCGGGCAGTTCCTGGAAAACATCACCCGATATCTCGGGGTCACGATTGGCGAAGTTGGACCCCTCTCGCTGAAATCAAAAGATCCAGCAAAAACCAGCGGCATCTGCGCTGTACTGGCTGAGACGGATGTTATCAACATGGTCTCCCAAGGCATCCCGACTCATGACATCATTAAGGGTATTCACCTCTCCATTGCCAAAAGGATTATCACGCTCCTCAGGAAGCTGAAGGTGGAATCCCCTGTAGCTCTTACAGGCGGTATGGCTCAGGATGACGGGCTCGTGGCAGCCATCAACGAGCTGAAAGTAGAACGCAATATGGATCTGGAAATCTTTTCGGCAGAAAAGTGTTACGCCGCCGGAGCTGTAGGTGCAGCTCTGTGGGGAGGGCACCGGCACTTCAAGCTGTTGGAGGCACAGGCGTGACAAATACCATTATCAGCAGTAAACTGCCACTCCCGGATTATCCTCGAAATCTGGCGGATATGCTGAACCGGAACAGCAGAAAGTTCACCGATCATCCCATCTTTCAGGAAGCAGAGAAAGGCAAATATGTTCCGCTGCTGTGGGGTCAGTTCGAAAAAGACATTATATCGATCCAGAATTCGCTGTCAGCTTTGGGATTGGTAAAGGGTGACCGCGTGGCAATACTATCCAGGAACTGCCAGGATATGCTGGAACTGGAGCTGGCGGTTATGGCCATGGGAGCCGTTTCAGTCCCTATCTACGCTGGATATCCTGCAAATCAGGCCGACAGGTTAACTGGTTTCTGCGAGCCCCGCATAGTAGCTGCAGCCGATCAGGAGCAATTTGAAAAACTCAAGAACCCTCAACAGTTTGAGCAGATTATCCACTTCTCCCCACTCCAGACAGACGACGTAAATCTGATTCCATTCAGTGATTTACTCACATCGCCAGGCAGCGGAAAAAGTATAGCCGGCGAAGAAATATCACCCGATACAATTACTTTGATGATGTACACATCAGGCACCATGGGTAAACCCAAATGCGTACAGTTGACACACAGCAACATTCTCTCTCAACAGGCCGCCATGAAGGTTCTATGGAATCTCAGCAGCAAAGACCGTTTACTCTCTTACCTGCCTTGGCATCACAGTTTCGGCGGAATATTCGAAAAGTTTGCTGCAGTAACGAACGGCGCTGTCCTTTCACTGGAACATGGCTTCGGCAAAGACATAAGCATTCTCCTGGATAACTGGCGACAGGTACTACCTACGGTATTTTTCAGTGTACCACGTATATACCAACAGATAGCCACTCGTGTGATTCAGTCAGCCGAGATCGAAAAACTCATCTTCCATGGTGAGTTACGCTTCATCTTCACTGCCGCGGCTCCGCTGCCCCAGAGTATTGCAGAAATGTTTATTAAACGTAACATTCCAGTTATTGAAGGATGGGGTCTTACCGAAACGTCTCCGTGCTGCACGGTTACTGATCCGGAAGTTTCCCGAACTCCCGGCGTAGTGGGAAAGCCCATACCCGGCATCTCTCTCAAATTAGCGAAAGATGGTGAAATAATGATAAGCGGACCCAACATTATGACCGGATACTACAAGAACAATAAAGAGACAGACAAGGTACTGACCGATGACGGATGGTTTTACACAGGAGATGTGGGTGAATTCACTGAGACCGGGCTGAAGCTCATCGGCCGGAAAGATCGGATCTTCAAGCTCAGCAATGCGGAGAAGGTAGTACCTACCGAGATCGAGAACATCATTGGTAAGGATTGCGCCTACATTTCTTATGCTTTCGTAGCCGGCAGTGGAAAGGATTATCCGGTAACCTTACTCTTTCCTAACAAGGAAATGTTCAGCCAGATCCCGGACGAGTCACAGCTGAAAAGTGGGTGTGAATGTCCAAAGAATCTTGAAGATTTCTCTTCATGCCTGACGGATTGTCTCCACGAACTTAACACTTCCATGAATGTAAAATACCTCCGCCCCCAGAGGGCGCTGTTAATTGACTATGAACTAAGCATTGAAAACGAAGAGCTTACACCATCTATGAAGCTGGCTCCCAATACCATTGCCAAAGTCTTCAAAGCCGATATTGAATATCTCTACAATTCTGAAAAACCTCTCAACCATAAAGTTTACATCATAAACCTGGAGCAATAATGCCTCATCTGCAATCACAATTGATCCTTAAGAAAGTTCTGAAAGAGTACTTTACGGGTATGAAATCTCCAATCGCCTGGTGTACCAGCGCCGGACCTGCAGAGATTTTGCGAGCCCTGGGCTTCGAGGTTTATTTTCCTGAGAATCACGGCGCTCTCTTAGGTGCTACTCGAACAGCCCAGAAGTATATCCCCAAAGCTCATCAGGCCGGCTACAACAGCGAGATCTGCTCGTATTTGACAGCCGATATTGGCGCGTGGCTCATGAAGGAAACTCCCCTGACGGCTGCCTACGGCTTGCCGTCAATCCCGAAGCCCGATCTGATCGTTTTCAATACTAACCAGTGCCGTGAAGTTGCCGAATGGTTTAACTTTTTCGGTCGAGAATTCGACTGTCCCGTCGTAGGAATATTTCCGCCCCGTTATCTGGAAGAGATCACTGCAGCAGATATTGAGCACGTTACTGCTCAATTCCACAGGCTAATCTCAACTGGGGAAGAAATTATCGGCAGAAAGCTGGACTGGAACCGGCTGGTAGAAACCGTTCG
This sequence comes from uncultured bacterium, assembly GCA_964534955.1. Classification (GTDB taxonomy): domain Bacteria; phylum Fidelibacterota; class Marinisomatia; order Marinisomatales; family UBA2128; genus UBA2128. The sequence goes on along the minus strand of CAZHRR010000049.1, from coordinate 7,490 downwards.
ACTGAGCCACAAGGGATCTCAGCTCTGGAAACAGGTGCTGAACACAGCACAAAATTCCCCTGCTCCTTTAACATTCTTCGACGGGTGCATCCTCATGGCTCCCATCGTTGTCATTCGTGGAACTCAGGTTTGCGTGGATTTCTATGAGAAACTTCTGCACGAACTGCAGGAGTTAGTCAAGAGTGGTCAAGGAGCCATCCCTGATGAAAAGATAAGGCTCTACTGGGAGGGGATGCCCATCTGGGGACGCCTGCGGTCGTTGGCGACTCTCTTCGCTGAGAACAACACATCTGTTGTGGCATCCACCTACTGCAACAGCTGGGTATTCGACGATTTCGATCCTGATAAACCATTAGAGTCAATGGCATATGCTTACATCCAGATCTTCATCAATCGTGGTGAAAATACAAAACTGGCGATGATGAAAGAACTGTTGGATAATTTCAATGTTGACGGTGTGATCTTTCACGATTCGAAGACCTGTTTCAATAATGCCAACAGCCGCTTTGGACTGCCTAAACGAGTCCAGGAGGCGACTGGAGTTAATACTTTAAACATAGATGGCGATCTTAACGACCTCAGATTTTTCTCTGATGGTCAGACTCAAACGAAACTGGAGACCTTTATCGAGCTTCTGTCTGTAAAAGCTTCAACAGCATAGACAAAAAATATGGAGACTTACGATGAGTAAAACTGTTTCTGAGCAATTGCGAATTGCTGTGATTGGGATGGGTCCTGTAGGATCCACGCTGGCTGCACATCTCATTGAGAGTGGTACTTATATTGTCGCCTGCGATATCGACCGGGAGAAGATCGATCTGATTAAGGAATCCGGAATCCGCTTGCGGCAAACCATTGAGAAAGACATTCAGGTTTCTGAAGTCTGCTACGCAACTCAGGAGCTTGTCAATTACGACTTGGATCTTGTTGTTATAAGTGTGAAGACACCATATCTCAAGTACGTGATAAACGATCTTGCTGAAGTCAAAGCTGAAGATACATTCGTTATGAGCGCCCAGAACGGCCTCGATAACGAGATTGAGGTCGCCGATGCATTTGGTGAAAAGATGACACTTCGAATGGTTATTAACTACGCCGGCAACATGATTGATAAGAACACCGTGCGAGTCACTTTCTTCAATCCACCCAACTACGTAGCGCCGCTGGATCCCTACGGGATAGACATGGCGAACCGGATAATCAATCTGCTCGACTCCGTAAATCTTCAGACAATCATCCCGGAAGATATCAGCGTGTACACCTGGGAGAAGGCAATTCTGAATGCTTCCCTCTCTTCTGTCTGTGCCCTCTCACGGCGGACGATGAAAGGTGTAATGGAGAGCGATTGGGGAGTGAATCTGGTCGAAGGAATCCTGAACGAATCCATATCCATTGCGGAAGCGGAGGGAATTGATCTCGGAGACGGTTTTCTGCAGCACTGCATCCAGTATCTAAAGGGCGGCGGACGTCATAAGCCCTCCATGCTGATAGATATCGAAGAAAATCTACCCACTGAAATTGACTATCTTAACGGACGAATTGCGGATTACGGGCGAAAGCACTCTTTACCCACGCCCATCAATCAGACCATCACAACTCTTATCAATCTTCTGGAGTGCAAGCCGGAGTAAGGAGAAAACCATTTTGACATCAACTCATCACTACCTGGGAATTGATCTTGGCTCATCCTACACGAAGTTTGTAGTAATTGATGAGATCGGAGACGTCCTCTTCCAAAAAGTGATCCCTACCCTTAGCCGTTATCGAGAGGAGTTCGATAGCATCATGGCCAATGTAGAGAGAGAATTCGACATACAGAAAACCTGTACAACCGGTTACGGCCGGAGAAGCTACAACGGTGATATGCAGAAGACGGAGCTGGTCTGTGCTTCTACAGGAGTTACTGCCCTCCACCCAATTCACAAGTCTGTCCTTGATATCGGCGGCGAGGACATCAAGATCATCGAGAGCGGAGCCGCTGGTGAAGTCCGAAATTTCTACATGAACGACAAATGTTCAGCCGGTACGGGAGCGTTTATTACCGAGATAGCAGAGAAGGCAGAGCTGGACATTAGTGAGATGAACGAATTCGCCCAAAAAGCTGTTACAGACAAAACCATCAACAGCTTCTGTACAGTTTTCGCAAAGACCGAGATCATGGGGTGGAAATTCAACGGCGTTCCTCTTGAAGTGATCGCCAGAGGAATTTATCTCTCCATTGTCAACCGAATCTGCAAACTGCCTGTAAACAGTGAACTACCGCTCTTTCTCTGCGGCGGAGTTATTGCTCATCACCCCTACCTTAGCGAACTCCTTGGTCCAGAACTTGGTGTGGAAATTACTGTAACTGCAAAACCTCAATTTGTTGTTGCCCATGGTGCGGCTGTTTTTGCGCTAAATGATGGGACATCAATTCAGAAGAAAAAGGAAAAACAGATAGCTAATGAAAACTGAATACCGTTTTGGACAGTTGTATGAAAATATCTTCCTCTTGGAAGGTGCCCGGACACCTTTCGGTAAATTCTGTGGCTCGCTGGGCAGCATCTCCCCTACTGACTTGGGAATCATCGCCGGCAAGGCAGCTTTAGAACGATCCAGCCTTGAGCCCCATGATATCCAGCACGTCGTTTTCGCCAATATCATTCAAGCCAGTTTTGACGCCATCTATCTCCCCCGCCACATTGGCCTCTATTGCGGAATTCCAAAAGAAGTGCCAGCTCAACTAGTGCAAAGAATCTGCGGCTCGGGATTTGAATCCATCATCACAGCTGCAGAACAGATCACATTAACCAAAGCTCAGTTTGTGCTGGCTGGCGGAGCGGAGAACATGACACTTGCTCCCACAGCTTCCTTTGGAAACAGGACGGGATACCGCTTGGGCACGTTAAACTTCGGTGATATGTTGTGGGAGGGGCTGTTTGATCCAGCTGTGAACTGTTCTATGGGGCAAACTGCAGAGAACCTGGCCAAGAAATACAGTATCTCCCGGGAGAAGGTTGACGAGTTCGCCTTCCGGTCCCATTCTCTTGCAGCAGAAAAAACAACAGACGGTACCTTAGCTAAAGAGATAGTTCACATCAAATCAGATATTCATGAAATGGACGGACTAAAGCCTCGCAAATACAGGACAATTCCGAGCAAGTCAATAGTGGAAAAGGACGAAAACATTCGCTCAACAGAAAAAGAACAATTGGCTGCCCTTCGCCCTACGTTTGCAAAGGACGGCGTACAGACTGCCGGTAATTCCAGTGGTATCGTAGATGGCGCGGCGGCAGTCGTAGTAGGCTCCGGTGAAGCATTGGAATCGAAGGGGCTCAAACCTATGGTCAGGATCGTTGCCTCCGCATCCGCCGGTGTTGAACCGCAGATTATGGGTATCGGTCCTGCTCCGGTAATCAGGAATGTGCTGGCTATTGCCGGATTGACCATGGAAGATATCGACCTGTTCGAGGTCAACGAAGCATTTGGCGCTCAGATCATAGCCGTAGAGAAAGAGCTGGAATTAGATCGAGAGAAACTTAACGTAAATGGCGGCGCCATTGCTATTGGACATCCGTTGGCTGCAACAGGTGTTCGGTTGACTCACACACTGGCACTGGAACTGCGTCGTCGCAAAGCTCGCTATGGAGTTGCTTCGGCTTGTATCGGGGGCGGACAGGGAACAGCAATCCTCATAGAAAACCTGGAAGCAAAAAACTGAGAAAAATATGACAAAGATAACAGCATGGCAGATGGTGGAGAAGAGTCAACTATTCGAGTTGACTGAATTGCCCATACCTGCATTGGATGAAGGAGACGCACTGGTTGAGGTTGCAGGATGCGGAGTCTGTCACACCGACCTGAGTTTCTGGCACTACGGCGTTCCGACACGCCACGATTTGCCGCTGGTCCTCGGTCATGAAATCAGCGGGATAGTCCTGGATGGTCCGACCTGGTTGAAAGGAAAACCTGTCATCATCCCGGCGGTCATGCCGTGCGGAGACTGCGAACTGTGCCGAAGCGGTCGTGGTAACATCTGTCAGAAACAGAAAATGCCCGGTAATAACTTTAACGGCGGATTCGCCAGTCACATAGTAACTCCAGCCCGCTTCCTGGCGGAAGTTCCCGAAGAGACCCTGGAGAATCATTCTCTGGCCGAGCTTTCGGTTATAGCCGATGCTGTCTCCACTCCGTATCAGGTAATGGTAAAGAGTGGAATCCGGGAAGGCGATTTTGCTGTATTGATCGGAGTGGGTGGAATCGGTATCTACGCTGCACAACTGGCGAAGGTATTCGGCGCGGACGTACTGGCGCTGGATATAGCTCAGGAGAAATTAGATCTACTGGAGCAGGTGGGTATTTCTCAAACTCTGAATACCACAGAGATGGATATTCGTGAAATCAAAAAGCACGTAAAAGAGGTTTGCCGGGAGATGGGAGCTCCTCCAAATCAGTGGAAGATATTTGAGATGTCAGGCACGAAAGCCGGGCAGGAGCTGGCTTATGCTCTTCTGGGGATCGCCGGTACTCTCTCCATCGTCGGTTTTACTATGGATAAACTGGAAATTCGATTGAGTAACCTCATGGCATTCGACGCCAATGTCATAGGAACCTGGGGCTGTAAACCAGAACTGTATCCTGACGTCATCAACTTGGTGGCCGAGGGAAAAGTGAAGATAAAACCATTTACAGAAACATATCCCATGAAAGAGATCAACGAAATTTTTAAACAAACATTAGCACATAAATTGAAGAAACGTTCTGTTATGGTACCTTAATAGTAAAGGCGAAGGAAAACATTAGGACACAGAGAACGCAGAGAATCACTGAGAACCACAGAGGGAATAATAGTAAAAGAAAGGGCGCAGACAGAAAACAAGAAAAGAGAAAAAGACAATGAGCTATAAAGATTTTACAGAGATGCCGGTTTAACTTCAGATTCATAAGTGAACAGGAAGTGATATGGTTGATTCTGCCAAAAACGTTGTAGATGGATTAAATGGTCGTAACCCCTCAGTCTCAGGTAGGATGGACGAACGCAATAGAAATGAAATTATTACGAAAGAATGACTACAGCGAGCCCGTTCACCCTGTGAAATAAATCGAAGATTTAGCTACGCTATTTCACTGGGTAAACGAGCACGCTAAAATCGAAAAAAGAACGCTAAAGCGTCCTGTTTGTGAGACAGCGTCCGCCAGCTGGCTGATGCTTTATTTGATTATTGCGTCGGCTTGCCCGCCATTTTGTTGGGCGGGTATTTATGCCATCGCTGATTTCTGCGTTGAGCACAATATCCTACCCAAAACTAAGGGATTACAAATGCTCTAATAATTATATTGGAGATCTGACCTGTGCCTTCGCCTAAGCCTTAGCCTTAAAAAAGAAACATTGGGAGATAAAATGAAACAAAAATTAGTAAATCATGAACTAGTAGAAATAGACTTCAAGGAAATCCTCTACGAACGGCGCCTATGTATTGATAAGAATGGGGAACAAGTGGAGGGGCTCTACAATACCTGGATTTTCCTCAATAATCCGAAGCAGTATAACTCCTACACCACTGAAGCCGTCAAGGAAATTATCCTGGCATTCCGGAAGGCGTCCATAGACCGGGAGGTAGTAGCTGTTGTTTTTACAGCTGTAGGAGACAAAGCTTTCTGTACTGGCGGCAACACAAAGGAATATGCCGAGTATTACTCCGGTCGCCCGCTGGAATACAAGCAGTACATGCGACTTTTCAACGACATGATCACTTCCATCCTCCACTGCGACAAGCCGGTCATCTGCCGTGTGAACGGAATGCGCATCGCCGGCGGACAGGAGATCGGAATGGCGTGTGATTTCAGCATCGCCAGCGACCTTGCTGTTTTCGGACAGGCCGGCCCCAGGCACGGCAGCGCCCCAGATGGCGGCAGCACGGACTTCCTGCATCTATACGTAGGAATCGAACGAGCCATGCAGAGCGGTATCCTGTGTGAAATGTGGACTGCATACGAAGCCAAGAACTTCGGCTTGATCACGGATGCCATCCCTGTATTGAAAGTAAATGGTGAAGTTGTGCGAAATCCGCTGCTGGTAACGGATAAGTGGATTGATGATTCCGGCGAAATTGTTTATGGAAAGAGAAAGTCCGGTGAAGACTATAAGTCCGGGAAAGAGGCATTGATGAATGGCGAGATTGACCTGACGCCTCTTGATGATGATGTGAACAAACTGGCAACTAATCTGATGTACCTCATGCCGGACTGCACCAGCAAGACGCTCAACAGCTTGCGGAAAAAGAAGCTGGAGCACTGGAATCAGAATGCTCAGACCAATCGTGACTGGCTGGCGCTGAATATGATGACGGAAGCAAAAGCCGGGTTCAGAGCGTTCAACGAAGGTCCCAAGGGTAATCGCGAGGTAGACTTCATCAAACTTCGACAAATGCTGGCGGAAGGACATCCGTGGGATGATGAACTTCTAGAAGCGATTTTACCCAAGTAAAAACTGGATAATTGGATTAATGGGAAAACCAACTTTGCGGAAGACCAACTTTGCGGAAGCTTAGAGCTTCCGCAAAGTTAAAAGAAAACTCAAAAGTAGAAATCACTCATGACCTTCATAAAAAATCATTACTACCACATTTATAATAGAGGATGTAACAAAGAGAAAATATTTTTCAACGAAGCCAATTACCATTACTTGTTACATAAGATGAAATCTACCTTTAGAGATTATGGTGTAAACATTTTAGCCTACTGTTTAATGCCAAACCATTATCACTTTCTTGTTCAGCAATTATCTGATAAAGCTCTTTCTACATGGCTTCACAAATTATTTGTTGGATACTCCCAAGCAGTTAATAAGCAACAAAAAAGAAGTGGAACATTATTCCAAGGACGGCCAAAACACATACTAATAGATAAGGAAGAATATCTTATTCACCTTATGTGGTATATACACTATAATCCTGTTCTTGCCCGAATAGTTTCCAGACCTGAAGAATGGCCATTTTCAAATTATCTTGATTGCGTGGGTAAAAGAAATGGAATCATGGTTAATAAAGATTTTATATGTCAAAGATTTGGTTCATTGTCAGAATATGAGAAGTTTGTGGAATCATATCAAATTGATAGAATAATCGAAGAAAAAGTTGGGAAATATCTTGTTGATTAAGAAAATAAATAAAGGAAAAACTAACTTTACGGAAGTTTAGAACTTCCACAAAGATAAAAGGAAAAGATGAAAAGCTTATGAGAAGAATATTACCAATTACTTTTTTGTCCGTTCTGGTTTTTTCAGGATGTGCAGGGTTTCTTTCGAATAAATCAAAACCTGTAATTGATGTTGAAAAGAAATATTCAATAAGTGAATTAACCGAAGATTTAGATTTCTTACTCCAAACCTTCGAGGATGTGCACCCCAACTTATATATGTATACTCAGAAGAGTGTTATCGATTCAATGGTTACTATTGTCAAAGATGAACTGAAGCGACTTATGACATCGCTTGAATTCTGGAAGCTGGT
>CAZHRR010000048.1:0-15892 GCA_964534955.1 uncultured bacterium | reverse complement strand
TAATAAAACTTTTTCAGTAGATCTATTGTTTGATTAAAAACACGTCCTGTATTTTCATCAAACCTGTAAATGATTCGTTTGGGATCACTCAAATCTGGGAAAAACAATCCCCGCTCTTCTATATCTTTGTTAAAATATTTTTTGATTTCACTACGGGTTCTCCTTACCATGATATACTTCAATACTTTTTCCCTTATCTCCTCTGAACCAGCTTTGATGAGTTTCATATATTCAGGATTCGATTTTTTATATTTTTTCAGGTCACTCATCCATTTACTGAAGAATTTTTCCAGATTAATCATTCCTGGTATAGTAGATCTTTTTGGTGATTGAAACAGTTTCAACTGATTAAATAAATCAAGAAAAGTATTATTAAGTGGTGTGGCTGTAACAAGTACTACTTTTTTCCCATAGGTTATTTCCGTGAGTTTTTCAAACCCTTGTGTGTATTCATTACGAAAACGGTGTGCTTCATCAATGAATATAGTCTCAAATCTATCTATGTCTCCTTCAAGTATCTTGTCCAATTTACCTAATGATTCTACTTCATATTTTTTCACACCAAACTCAAAAAATGTTTCTTTCCAGTATTCAACCAAAACTGGTGGACAAATAATAAGTTTCCCTCCTCCCAACTGTTGTGCAAGCATAGCAGAAATATAGGTTTTTCCTAAACCCACAACGTCAGCGAGAAAAACACCTTGGTAGGCTTCAAGTATTTTCTTAGCGGAAACGATGGCTTGTTGCTGATATTGAAGGTCCATATATCCTTCGGGCATGTCGATCTCAATTTCCTGATCAAGGTTTATATCCTCTTTCAAGTATTCATATAGCATTTTCAAATATAATTCGTAAGGCGTTATATCTTCATTCAACCACGTTTTTGTACGTATCGTGTCTACATATTTTTCGGATATTTCGACTCCATCTTTCCATAAATCTTCAAATTGGCTCAAAGCGAAATCATAGTCCCTTCTATTTTTCAGTTCTACATTGAATTCAAGATTATCAACCAGTCCGGCTTTTGTAAAATTACTGGAGCCTGTGATAACGCGTCCAATATCCCTGTCGCCTTCCTCAAATGTCATAATATAAAGTTTGGTGTGGATATTTTGTGATGGGTAAGCTTTGATTTTCAGTTTACCGCTTCTAATCCATTCAATAAACTTTTTGACACCTTGCTCAACATTTCTGTTGTCCTCAGAATCAGCCATTTCTTTCTTTACAAGATTTTCAATCTTCTGCTTGGCTTCAGCGTGTGAATAATCGAATAGCTGCTGTGCCGGTTTATTGGCTTTTTCCAGCATTTCATAAGTCTGTTTGTTTGTACTGATACCTATCAATATTCTAATTTTTTCCGTATTCTCAAGAGAGGGATAGATAGAATGAAAGCCGCTTGAATAAAAGTATCCCACAAGACAGTCAAAAAATGAGGTATCTTTAATGAGGACCTCAAATCTCTCTTTGAGGCTTTGATTTTCTTCGTTTGTTATAAATGTAAGATCAGTGCTCAATTTTGTTACTTGACCTTTGTCAATTTTTCCCCAGTACAATCAATTTAATAATTTCTTGCATATCCATTGTTTGCATCAAGTTAAAACATAATAGCTGTAACATCATTAATTAGCAAGAATTTACCAAACATCAGATAATATGAAAGAATAAAGTGGTTGGATTTTATATGTTATCGCAAATCTGTAATCTCCAATCCAAACTCCACAAGTTGGAAAAGCGCCGCTCATCCAGTAAATTGAATTGGTATGACCAAGGATCCCGGTGGCAGTTACTCCCTAATAGATCACACAGCCGATCTCGGTTTTGAGGTCCTCGCCGAATCCTTCCCCAAACTAATGGAACAGAGTGCTCTCGCTCTCTTTAGTATAATTACAGAGATGGACAATGTGAGAGAGGTTCAAAACCTTCGTGTCGAGATACTAACCGGCACCCCGGAGGATAATCTTCGCTACTGGCTGGAAGAACTGCTGTACCGGTTCAACAGTACTGACACCCTGTTCTCGAACTTTTCCGTATCAGAAGAAGATGACCGACTCGTGGGAACTGCCAGTGGTGAAGTGTTCGCCAAGGAGCGCCATACGATCCACACAGAAATAAAAGGGATCACTTACCATCAGTTCGAAGTAACTGAGACGGCTGATGGATGGAAAGCAAGAGTAATACTGGATGTGTGATTGTTGAAGGTTGATGGATGATAGGTAATGGGTGATGATGATTGGACGCTGGTGAATGGTGGACTGGTGAGCAGGAGTGCAGGGGTGCGGGGGAGTAGGGGAGAAAGGAAGATTGGTGAACTGGTAAGTGGTAGAAGAAATCGAAAATAGATAATAGTTAAGGGTAAAATGACCAAGGTTAGGCAAATCAGCGAATTTATCTGGGAAGTCCCAAAGTCTGGCGGAATGCGTGTTCCGGGCAGAATCTACGCCAGCCGAGAGCTCATGAATTCCATCGAAGGGGATCCGTGTGTGGAGCAAGTACGAAATGTAGCTCATCTGCCGGGGATCGTGAAGTATTCCCTGGCAATGCCGGATATCCACTGGGGATACGGCTTCCCTATCGGCGGTGTGGCTGCCATGGATGCCGAGGACGGCGTCATCTCTCCCGGCGGAGTTGGATACGATATCAACTGCGGTGTGCGCCTGCTGACAACAAATCTCAAGCGGGATGATATCCAAAACCGTATCCGGCACCTCCTGGCACAGCTCTTCCGGGATATTCCCGCGGGAATAGGCTCCCACGGAGCTATCCCAAATTTAAGTATTCCTGATCTCGACCGTATCCTTTCCGGTGGAGTGTCCCGAGCTGTGGAGATGGGCTACGGCAAGACGGCAGACATCCAGCACGTTGAAGAACAAGGATGCATTCCTGAGGCCAATCCGACTCAGTTAAGTGAACGGGCCAAACAGCGGGGTCGGAAACAGATCGGTACACTGGGCTCCGGCAACCACTTCCTTGAAGTGGACTTTGTGGACGATGTGTACAATGATCACGTCGCAAAACGACTGGGCCTCACACTTGGACAGATCATAGTCATCATCCATACCGGCTCCCGGGGATTGGGATACCAGGTGTGCGATGACAATCTGAAGACGACTATTCGGGCAGCCGAACGTTACGGTATTAAGCTCCCTGACCGGCAGCTGGCCTGCGCACCGCTGAAATCCAGTGAAGGTCAGGCGTATCTGGGCGCAATGCGGGCTGCCGCCAATTTTGCCTTCGTCAACCGTCAGGTGATCAATCATCTGGCGGAGCAGGCTTTCCTGAAAGCTCTGAGCTTGAAGCCCAGAGAACTGGGCATGCACCTCATTTACGACATCTGCCATAACATCGCTAAGTATGAAGAACACCAGGTGAACGGTGAACGGCGCAAGGTGTGTGTCCACCGTAAGGGAGCTACACGGTCGTTCGGACCGGGAAGTCCCGAGCTGCCGGATGAGTATCGTGACCTCGGCCAACCGGTGCTGGTCCCCGGAGATATGGGACGCTATTCATATCTCTGCATCGGGACAGAGAAGGCGATGACGGAGACATTTGGTTCCTCGTGCCACGGCGCCGGCCGGATGATGAGCCGGAAAAAGTCATCAAAAGTGAGCCGCCAGATGAACATGATAGAAGAGCTGCGTAAGAGGGGGGTTGAGATCATGGCTCGAGGGAAGCGAACTATTGCCGAAGAGATGCCACACGCCTACAAAGATGTGGCTAACGTAGTAGACGTTATGGATGGTGCAGGTATCAGTACTAAGGTGGCACGGTTTCGGCCGATTGGGGTGATCAAGGGATAACCCAAAATAATAGTATTTATAGACTTGCCAGGTTAAATTGAAAAACAGGAGTGATAAAGAACATGGGAGAAAAATTTATATTAAGCAGCTATCTCAAGGAAGGAATGTCTCATGCTGTTTTTGATCAACTGCAGGACGGAACCTTCTTTGGACGCATACCTCCCTGTAAAGGTGTGATAGCTTTTGAATCTTCTCTCAAAAAATGTGAAGAAGAATTACGTTCAACTTTTGAAGATTGGATTGTTGTAGGACTAAAAATGGGTCACAACCTGCCCGTTCTCTCGGGTATAGATTTAAACAAAGAACCCACCCATGAGCCGATGGACGCCATGTAAGCGGCGGGACTTTATTCACAGGCTCAGAAAGCTTGGCTTTGATGGGCCATACTCTGGAACAAAGCATCATTTTATGATATATCAAAACCACCGTCTGGCAATCCCTTCGAATAAAGAATATTCCGTACCTCAGCTTCATATGATGATAAAAGAGGTCGAGTTTATATTAGAACGTAAAATAACTCCCCAGAAATGGTCGAAATTGAAATAGTATGAACTTCAATAGGTACCCTAAATATCTCCGAAAAAGGACAAAGCTAATGTGGTGAACGTTATAGACGATGCCTCATCAGTTCTAAGGAGGCACGGTTTCGGTCAATGGGGGTTATCAAGGGCTGATTCTAATATGTCACTAGAAGTATCATAATTGTCCAAGACGCCGTTCTGATAGTCCAGAAACGCCTGTTTCACTTCTCCTTTCGTGCTCATGACGAACGGCCTGCCCCAGGCGATGGGTTCCTCCAGCCGTTCCCAATTCACTCACTTATACAGCATCTTTCTGACATAGTCTTGTCTCATGGGTCACGTAATCGGGGAACAGATAAAGACTATCTTACCAATATCATTTTATCAATATTTACCGACATACCGGTAATATCGTTTGTATTAGGTCGGTATTCTGGGAAGACACCGTAAAGTGCGAAAGATATTACCGTGATAACAGTAATATGTTGTGCATATTGATTCAATAGTTGTAAATTTCATTGAAAAGGTTAGAGTTTTACTGTTAATGCGGTAAAACCCCATGTAATAAATGGAGGCATCAGATGAATGATATTTCCCTGATAGGGAAAATAGTAGCATATCATCGCCAGAAAAGTGGATTATCAAGGGAGGCCTTGGCTCGGATATCCGGCGTAGGAAAAACCGCTATCTTCGATATCGAGCACGGTAAGACTACCTTCAGAATAGACACACTCTACAAGATTCACGATACACTCAATATCAGGGTAAAATTTGAAAGCCCTCTTATGGAAGAATTCGAGGCATCTCTAAATGCGTAGGGCAAGAGTTCTTGTCAAAGGCATACTTGCCGGTTATCTGACGGAAGAAGCGAGAGGTGGACCTTATCGTTTTGATTACGAAACAGACTATGACGGAAAGGCGGTTTCTTTGACAATGCCCCTTAGTCAATCTTCTTACAGTTTTGAGCACTTCCCCCCGTTTTTTGATGGTCTTCTCCCTGAAGGAGTCATGCTGGAAGGATTGCTAAGGCTGAAAAAGATCGATCAGTTCGACTATTTCAGTCAGTTGATAGCTGTTGGGCAGGATCTTGTGGGTGCTGTAACTATGGAGGAAGAGGTGTGAATCGCTGCCCCATCACATACGAGCAATGCGGTGAGGAAAGATATTCCCGCCGTGGTCTCAACCTACTGTCAAGGGGATTAACACATCTAAACGATTTACCCTACACATCTCAGGAACAGCGAGAAGAAGCAGTGGCAAGAGCAGTAAAGATGTCCATCCAGGGCGTACAACCGAAGCTGAGTGCCATTCTGAGGATAAAGGAGGGTCATTTTGAATTGGTATATATTGGGGGCAAATACATACTAAAACCACAGAATGCCCTTTTCAGGCAAGTTCCTGAGATTGAGGACCTGACGATGAAACTTGCCACAACGGTTGGAATCGAAACTCCTCTGCACGGTCTGCTCTACTCTAAAGACGGGACACTGACCTATTTTATCAAACGCTTTGACAGGGTTGGTCGAAAGAGGAAACTACCAATTGAGGATTTTGCCCAACTATCCGGAGCTACAAGGAATACGAAGTACGATTCTTCCATGGAAAAAGCTGTCAATATTCTCAATTTCTGCACCTTCCCTGTAATTGAAAAAATAAAATTTTTCAGGTTGACTCTCTTCTGTTATCTCACCGGAAACGAAGACATGCACCTTAAGAATTTCTCACTCATTACGAAAGCTTCGAAAGTAGAACTGTCTCCTGCTTATGATTTACTCAATACAACTGTCATCTTAGCCAATCCCAAAGAGGAGATGGCATTGTCACTCGGAGGGAAGAAAAAGAATCTTACGAAGCGAGACCTTGTGGACTATTTCGGGTGTGAACGACTCAATCTTACCAGACCCGTTATAGATGAAGTTTTAGAAACATTCAGGAATAGCCTCAGTAACTGGGAGAAGTTTATCCACGCCAGTTTCCTGTCTAGTAGACTGAAGCGGGCTTATTGGGAAGTGGTGACTGAAAGAACAGATGTGCTAGGAATGTGAGAACAGAACGTAATTTCTACTCTTCATCCACTTTTTCCATCAGCTTCTCCCGGAATTCCAGTACAGCACGGACATAATTCACCGATGGATTGTATGACAGAATCGCCTTCCAATTATGACTGCCGCGCTCAAACCCCGGTACATCGCTCCGGTAGCCATTCTGCACCAGGTAGTTAGCCACGCTGGCTAAGGCATCAGGCCACTCAAAAGGGTGGCGGACATTATCGTTATCGAAGTCCATCGCATAGGCAGCGAAACTTGACGGAATGAACTGTCCATATCCGAAAGCTCCGGCATAAGAACCGAATATACTGTGAGGCGGGATAAAGTCCTGGTGGCAGAACCGGAGATAAGCTGTCATTTCCTTGATAACCCACTTCTCCTTCCGCGGGATTTTGTGGATAATAGTATGCAGGGCATCGAAAACCGTGTACGACTTGGCATTAGTACCAAAACGCGACTCAATCCCGATTATGCTCATGAGCAGGTAACGGTCTACATCAAAGCTGTCAGCCACTGTATCAATCAGATTGCCGTACTCTACACCGAACTCACGTCCCTCCTTAATTCGCGCTTCCGTGATGAAAATCTTCCGGTAGTCGCTATACTTCATCGCTTCAGCGGGATTATTAAAACGGCGAACAATTTCCTCGTGGATCTGAATATCGTTATGAGAGAACACTTCTCTGAGAAATGCTGGTGAGATGCCGCTTTCACGAGCAAGGGAAACGACCTCACCATAAATCCGTTCAGCCAGCTCGTTCTCTGCAATCATATCCACCAGTTCCCGCTCTACCGTCAGGCTCCACTCCATAGGCTCAATCTGCTCCGCCCAGAGGAACAAAACCGGCAGCATCAACCATATATATTTACGCATCAAACAGTCCTGACATAGATTTCTCTGGCAATCTCCTTGTCCAAAGCCAGTTCAGTCTCCCCAATCCGTACTACAAACGACGGCTGGCGCTGATGAACCATAATCGCATTGCCGGTTACAAGACCCAAAGCCGTGAGTCGATCAAATCGCTTGTGAAAAGAGGGTGTAATGAACGCAATCTTCCCCTCCATACCAAGCTCCAATTCAGACAGCCGGCTAACAAGAGGCTCCACCTTTTCAGTACGAAACTTTAGGCAGCATTCGCCTTTTGGTATAGGCGAACCGTGAGGGCAGAGAGGCGGATGCCCGAGGAACGAGCAGACACTATCCGTAACCTCAGGATTGAGGATGTGCTCAAACTGACACGCGGTCACCTCCATGCTCTGTTCTGAAACGTTCAAAACGTCAGACAAGAGCCTCTCCGCCAACCGGTGCCGGCGAATGATCGCTTTTGCCATCTTCTCCCCTTCCGGTGTAAAATCAGGACTATCCTCCTCGCCTGTAACAAGGTTGCGCACTCTCATCTCCTCCAAAGAAGCATTAACATCCACAGGTATCTGGGCGTCTGCCTGGCAGATTGTCCGTATTTCATCCAGCGACTTCTTACCCTTTTCCCGGGCAATCCAGATCGCCTCCAATACTTCGTCAATCCAGTTTTGTGTCACGGTCATTTTCTTTTCTCCCGAATACTCGCTTAAGGAAATTCACAGTCTTTGATTCCGTTACGAATTCATATCCACAGTGAGGGCATTTAATGAGAGGACAACCGTTACTTATATAGCAGCCCGTATGGCAATCCTCCGCATTTTCATCGAATTTCCTGTTACATAGTGGACAATTTGTCATCTCTATTTTCTAACCTAAATTATTCGCCACGAAGGCACTAAGACACGAAGATGTATTGATAATAAAGAAGTTAGAGAATGTATGGAAACAAGATTTTCTGAATAAAAATTGTTTTTTCATTATTCCTGTAAATCCTTTTCTATCAATCTTCGCTTCTCTACGATGGACAAGTTATTCTTTTGTGTCTTCCCGCCAGCCCCCGACCAGTCGGGAGGGCGGGCTGGTGTGACTTGTCCGCAGGATCTACGAAGGAGGCTGTACGGAGGACACTGTGTGTGCCCTGTGGAGTGGCTGAATTAATCAGGCTAATTCCTTTTTGTACCTGTTTCAATTATCAATTTTCAATCGTCAATTATCAATTACAACAGCAGCCAGCGCAGCAGATGATTTATGGTCCCCGCCACCAGCATGGAAAACGGCAGGATAAAGAGTGAAACAGCCAGTGCCACTTTGGTTCCCTGTTCCTTGATGATCATGAAGAAATTGGCGATGCAGGGCATGAAAAGAGTGATAGTGATCATACTCACTACGATCTGAATCTGGATTTCCATAGGAATAGCTCCACCGTGAAGATGGGCATTAAAGAGCTTATAGAGCCCCGCAGCTCCATAATCTCGACGGAGGAAACCGACAAGAAATGCCTCAGTGGCCTGGATAGGGAGCCCGAGTAATCCTACAATTATGGGCGCTACGCTTCGCTCAATGACAGTGAGGAGTGACAATTTATCGAGGATAAACAGAACAAACGTTCCCAGAAAGAAGAGCGGCACCGCTTCCCTTAAGTACCACTCAATACGAGCCAATGTCTTCACTCCGATGTTTGACAGCTTCGGCAGTCGCATAGGCGGCAGCTCCAGTACAAAATCAGATCCCCTGCCGCTGATCACTTTCGACGAAAGATAGCCAACCACAAAGATCACAAGCACTACACATCCAGCCCATAGAAAGGTCATCCCCGGGGAGAGGGCTGCCAGCATTCCGAGGATCACACCTAACTGAGCCGAACAAGGTACACCTAACGCCAGCAGGAGTATCACGATAAGCCGCTCCTTCCGGCTGTCAAGAATTCTGGTGGTCATGGTTGCCATTGTATCACAGCCGAGGCCAAGTACCATGGGAAGAACTGCCTTGCCGTTGAGTCCCATCAAGCGAAACAGCTTATTTACCATCACTGCCAGCCGGGGCAGGTATCCTGAATCTTCCAGTATACCGAAGGCGAGAAAGAAAGTCCCTACGATCGGGAGAACAATCGCGATGGAATACGACAGCGCCATGCTCAGCAGACCGTATTCCCCTACCAGCAGATCGTGAGCAAAAGGGAATGGTAGGATAGTATCCACTAACGATGTAAAAAGTGGTGTAAGCCATGTACCGAAAACGGTGTTCTCAAAAAAATCTACCAGTGTACCAGCACCGAAAACTCCCACGAATTTGTAGATGAGGTACAATACAAATGCTCCTATAAAAAGGCCCCCCAAACGGTGCTGACTCCACTCACCAAGCCGGGTGAAGAAAGAAGATTCTGATGCCTTTTCCCGGCTCACAACATCTTTCGCCAGCTGGCGGGCTTTTTTCATCCTCTCCGAGGTAATAGCGTTCCCCACTGAAGTCTGTAGACTTGTTTCAGTCTCTCTGAGAATATCGTTGAGATCGTCTATCTTATCCTCCGGCACATGCTGATGAACCCAATCACTGAGAGAGAGGTCTGATGCCAAAATCATTAAGGATAGGCTATCCTTAAAGGGATGTTCATTCTGGATGAGAGAAGTCACCTCGATGCTCGCTCTGGCAATCACAGGTGGATACTCAATACCGGGGAAATGGTTCGTCCTTACTTCCATCAGCTTGGGAATCAGCTTTTGCAAACCTATACGCTGAATAGCCACGGTTTTTACTACCGGCACATGCAATATTTCCGACAGCTTCTTATCGTCAATGAGAATCCCCCGCTCTCGGGCTTCATCGGACATGTTGAGGCAAAGGATGAAAGGTATTCCCATCTCCTTAAGCTGCAGTGACAACAGCAAAGTCCTATCCAGATTTCGGCTGTCGCCTACCTGAATCACCTGTGCATCGGGCGACTCCAAGAGGATATTCCGGGTCACCACTTCATCTTCGGATGAGGGAATGAAGTTGTTAATTCCCGGTGTGTCGATGACTAACGTATCTTTGCGACCTAAAAGTTTACCATGGGTGAGTTCAACAGTTGTACCTGGATAGTTTGAGACAGTTACATAATGACCTGTGAGAAAACCGAAGATAACACTCTTCCCTACATTGGGATTACCTACCAGGATAATTTTATCCTGATGATCGGTGAAATGGGCAGCATGACTGTGTTTCACGCAGTTTGCTCCCGGCATTTTTTGCAGATTCCATAGAGTTGATGAATATGCCGAGCCATGCGAAAGTCGAACTTCCGGGCTACCTCCTTTTGTTGTGCTTCAATCTTATCATCAAAGAACTCTGTTATTTCCCCACATTCAACACAGATGAGATGATCGTGATGTGAGCTGCTTATCCGGGGTTCAAAAAGCCAGCGGCCCTGACCAATATCCATCCGGCGGACAAAACCGTGTTTGTAAAGGATATCCATCGTCCGATAAACAGTCGCCCGGGAGACTCCTATTTTCTTCCGAAGGAGAGAAAAATAAATCTCTTCTGCCTCCCGATGTTTATCAGTAGAGAATACTTGCCGATACACTTCCAGCCGCTGGGGTGTCATCCGCAGGTTTTCTTCACGTAGAATACGTTTGAAGTTTTCCAGATCGTGATGATTCATAGCCTATAAATTGAGACTCAGTCTCAACTAATATACACCACACCTGTACCAGATCAAAGGGATTTTGGTGAGTAGTGATTAGTCAATCTGCTCCCGCCAGGCGGTGACTGATGACTGGTGAGCAGTGAATAGTAATGGATGTTAAAAACGAGCGTGGCGATTCGTTACTCTTAATATTAATAGTTGGAATTAGTACTGTTTTAACTCAACAACCATAAATCTTCGCCAGCTTATTTTCACGTCCAATTGTACGAGTTGTTAGGGTATAATATCTCTACTTAATATGGACAATTCTTCTCCTTGAAACTTAGTCTTATCAATCAGAGACCATCCCAACCGTTTGAAGAATTCCACAGCTGTTCCTGAACGAGCATAAATTGTTATATATCCTAATTCCACAGCTAACTTTTCAACTTGTTTGACAAGTTGTCCACCAACACTTTTTCGTCTCATTTCTGGTGGAACATAAAGTGCGGTTAACCAAGGTGTCAAATTCAGATGAGATGCAGACTTTATTTTCAAAGAAGCTGTTCCACAAATAACATCATCATAAAACGCAACCAATCCAATTGGGAGTTTATTTCGATTGCAACATCCTTCAACCTCTTTTCGAACATCACCTGGTCCATCAGGACCATAGTATTCGAGCCATTCATATTTCAGCCATTTTTCAATTATACTTGCATATTGGCAATTATCAGCAAGTAGTTTAATTCGAACGTTATCTCTCAATTTAATTTTGTCCAAATTGGTGAAAAGTAAATATCATCCGTCTCAACTCTGTTTCTGTGGATAGGCTCGTCTACACTTCTTACGACGGGCAAGCTGCTGTTGCAACTCACTACTCCATCAATTACCAATCTATTACTCTCCTGAAAGCAACATAGAGTTTGCAGCTGGTAAATAGATCAGGTTATAACCGCTTAAGGTTTGCGTACTTAGCTATTAGTTTCTTCCGGATGTCACCCCGAAAGATCACCGAGATTTTTTGACTTTCTCCGCTTCCGCTCACGGACAGGACCATCCCCTTACCAAACACTTTGTGTTCCACCTTATCACCCCTCTTCAAGTCATCGAATGAGGTAACAGTGCGGACCTGCTTGAGCTTGTATTTCCCTGCCTTCCCGCGCACAAGCTTGCGCGTGATTGCAGAACGGAAGGTGATTCTTTCCAGATATTCCTCGGGAATTTCATGAATAAATCTGGAGGCAATTCCCATCCCGTAGATTCCGTTAAATCTCCTGCGATTGGTTGCGTAGTGCAGAAACACCTTATCTTGTGCTCGAGTGAGAGCCACGTAAAACAGCCGGCGTTCTTCCTCTATTTCATCTACACTATCTAAGCTTCTAGCTAGAGGAAATAGTCCTTCATCCATCCCGGCGATGAAGACTACTGGAAATTCCAGTCCCTTTGCAGCATGGGCTGTCATGAGAGTTATAGAATTGGCTTCGCGGTTCCAGTTGTCTATATCAGTCAGTAGAGATACATCCTCAAAAAATTCCCTGAGACCGGTCCCGGGATTTTCCCTACAGAAATCATCGATACTGTTGAGAAGTTCCTGAACATTCGCCAGCCGTTCAGCAGCTTCAGTTGTTGCCTGTTCCTTATAGAACGATACCAGACCCAGCTCATCCACTAAGGCACTGGCAAGTTCAGCAGGGCTCAGTTTGTCGAGGAGTTCTGCATACTTCGTAATTACTATGTTGAAATCTTTCAATCCCTCTGCCGGTTTCCCTTTCAGTCCAAAAGCATCTGGATCTGCAGTAGCCGCGAGGAGAGAAATTCCTTTCTCATTAGCATACTCTTCACACTTTTCTACGGTCTTAATGCCCACTCCCCTCGGAGGGAAGTTCACAACACGCTTCAGGCTTACGGTATCCACGGGATTTACTATCAGCCGCAGGTAAGCCAGCAGATCTTTTACTTCCTTCCGCTCGTAAAAGCGTACACCTCCTACGATAGTATAAGCAATCCCGCGCCGGCGCAGAGCATCTTCCAAAGCACGACTTTGGGCATTAGTTCGATAGAGTATAACGAAGTCGCTGAAAGTGCGTTTCTTATCAGCAATCTCCCTCTCCATTAGTTGGAGGATACCCTCTGCTTCTTCAAGTTCATCGTAAGTCTCCATTAGACCAACGTTTGTACCGGTAATACCTTCCGTCCACAACTCTTTCTCAGCTCGACGTTCATTGTTTCTTACAACCGCAGAGGCTGCTGATAGAATTGTCTGAGTAGATCGGTAATTTTGCTCCAACCTGAAAGTTTCGCAGCCGGGAAACGCTTTCTCGAAGTCTAGAATGTTGGAAATATCTGCTCCCCGCCAACCGTAGATAGATTGATCATCGTCTCCTACTGCAGTGATCATCCTATGCTTCTCAGCCAGCATCTTCACAAAAAGGAACTGGGCACGATTAGTATCCTGATACTCATCCACAAGCACATACTTATAGAGTTCCCGGTACTTCTTCAGAATGGCAGGGTTCTTCTCAAATATCTTTAGCGGGAACAGAAGGAGATCATCAAAATCGAGAGCATTGTTCTCCTTCAGGGCTTTTGTATAGAGGGGATATATCATCGCTGCCGTCCGTTCTAGGAGTATGGGCGATTTTTCGTCCAAATCAGCTTCTGCCATGCGATTCTTCGCCAGACTTATCATGCTCTGGATGGCCTTTGGTGTCAAACCATCTGTTGGAACCTTATTGACATTGATGATACTTTTGATAAGGTTAACCTGATCAGCAGCGTCATAAATGGCAAAATTGGAATTAAAACCGAGTACACCGATTTCATACCTCAGGATGCGAGCACAAATGGAGTGAAACGTTCCGATGTTTACCTTGCTGGCCTTTGGACCGATTACCTCTTTCACGCGGGATTTCATTTCTTCAGCAGCTTTATTGGTAAAGGTCACCGCCAGGATATTATCCGGGGAGAATTTCTCTTTCTTAATCAGTTGAGCGATCTTAGCCGTCAGAACACGTGTCTTTCCAGTCCCGGCCCCGGCAAAAATGAGGACCGAGTTCTCCACCGCTTCCACGGCCTGCTTCTGGATATCATTTAACTCTATCTGTTTCGACATTAAGTTTATCCCTTCTCCCTTTTCTGCTGTTCACGGCTTAATTGCCGGCGAATCTTATCGAACTCGCGTTTTGCCTTTGCATGCTCCAGTTTAGTTCGGGAGAAAACATGTGAGTCGTCACCCTTTGCCACAAAAAAGAGATAGTCAACGTCTGCCGGATTCAAGGCTGCTTGGAGAGATGCTTCACCGGGACAGTTTATGGGACCAGGCGGCAGTCCTTCATAAAGATAAGTATTATACGGAGAGTCAATCTTCTTATCATAGTTACTCAAGCGTTTCGGGTCATCGCCGTGAATATATTGGAGTGTAGGATCTGCCTGGAGTTTCATCCCCTTCTTCAAACGATTATGATAAACAGCGCTGATAATCATTCGTTCATTGTCCAGTACAGCTTCTCCTTCGATAATAGAAGCAAGAGTCACTACTTCGCGTTCGGAAAGACCTCTATCATTTGCTCGAGACAAAAATTCTCTACTAATAATCTCCCGGTATTGATTTATCATCTGTACTATGATCTCCGCTGAAGACATATCCTCAGTGAAGAAGTAAGTCTCCGGAAATAGATACCCTTCCAGAGTAGGACCTGGCAACTCCAGCTTTCCTACCATTTCCCGGGAGCGGCACATATCAAGGAACTCTTCTACGCTGAGGCCCAGCTCTGTCTCAAGAGTAGCAGCAATTTCCTCCAGTCTCGATCCTTCCGGAATGGTAACCTTGTGGTAAACAGGTGTTCCCTCCACCAGTTGCCGGATGATAGTATGGTTTGAAGTGGCATCACGCAGATAAAACGTACCTGCTTTAATATCTTTTTCGTATCCCATCATGCGCGTAGCCAAAATAAACGGTTCGGAACCTCTTATTATCCCTTCATCAAATAGCGAGGATGCTATGTCATTCAGAGTAGTACCTTTCTCTATTACAACTTTCATAGGTACATTTTGCTTTGGTTGAGGCCAGTATATAACGAGGAGGTAGAAAAAGACGGACGAGAAGACAAATACCGTCAGGATATAACCTACCACCCGTTTAATACTGAAATCTGACATTTTATCCCGAAATTGAGCTTGCGAATTTAATACGGTTCATTAAAATACTCAAAGTGTTTTCCGTCGGTAATTTCGGTTTGATTTGTTCAGAAGCAGAGCTTATATTCACGTCCGTTATGTCCGCAAAACTGGGTAAAAAAAGTCCTGCTCTGTTTCAGGACTGGTCTTTTGGAACCACGAATTACCTGCTCTTTGGTATAGGTGTAGTGATCGTCATACTCGGATACCTCATCATGGCTTCCGGTGAGGTTGACAGTACGCAGTCGGTAACGATAGCACCTCTATTACTGTTTTTGGGATATGTGGTCATAATTCCAATATCCATCATGTACCGTAAGAAGTCCAAGTAAGATTTGGGATCATCCATCTAAATCCCGAAATATCGGGATAACGATGGACAGGTAGTTTACACCTGAGGTGGACAGGCAGCTTGGAACGTCCCGCTGTTGGAAGACCGCGAGTGAAGTCTCATTGACTTTGAACTCGCTTTTTGAAATAGATTACTCATAATTGGGATCGTAGTTCAGCTGGTTAGAACGCCGGCCTGTCGAGCCGGAGGTCGCGAGTTCGAATCTCGTCGGTCCCGCAAATGAGAAAGTCCCTCTTGTGGGGGACTTTTTCGTTTATGGTTAATGATGAAAATTGAATAATCTCGCCTGCACTTCGTAGTGTAACGTAGAAGTGTCGGTCCCGCAAATGAGAAAGTCCCTCTTGTGGGGGACTTTTTCGTTTATAGTTAATGATGAGAATTGAATAATCTCGCCTGCACTTCGTAGTGTAACGTAGAAGTGTCGGTCCCGCAACGAAAATGCCTTTCCTTTTTGAGAGGTATCATTGTTTTTGATTAACACAGATTTTCACGGTAATAATAGTACCGTAAGTTAAGAGTAGGATAATCC
>CAZHRR010000047.1:0-16041 GCA_964534955.1 uncultured bacterium | reverse complement strand
TAGGACTTCCTTTCTAAAAATCATTATATGAGTTGATCTGATTCAAAATAAACTGAGACCGATAAAATGAAATCAATCATTAAAATGCAGAAAACCTTAGAGGTTCTATTTTTTATTTCCCTTGTCCTTCTTTTGTCTTGTTCGATAGACCTTAATGATAAGCCTAAAATTGACCATCAAATAATTGGTTCTTGGCAATGGCTTGAATCATTTGGAGGGTTTGCAGGACAACATTTGACACCTGAATCACAGGGATATACTAGGACTATAGTATTTGATCCTGACCACGATTATCGGGAATACAGAGGTGAAGAAGAATATGTAGTTTCAGAATTCGATATTGCGAATAAACCAGCGTGGGGTGATGATTCTTCCATAGAGGATATTTTAATTATTGAAGATCAAATTATTGAACAAATTATCAATATTGAGAATAATGATTCACTTCATTTGGCAGAGATATGTATGGATTGTTTTGAACACTATTATTTACGAGTTGAAAGCAATTGATCCCGAAACATCATTTTCTACTAACACTGCTGCATTATGTCAGATTCCTTGTAGGAATTTCTTTTTAGGAAAGGACATATGAACAGATCATTCCTGACAATAGCGGCAGGTATTCTCTTGCCGGTCTTAGTGGAGAGTCAGACCATCAGCGGCTTTGTCCGGGAGGATGCCACCGGCGAGCCCCTTTCGTATGTGAACGTCTTCTTGAGGGATACTTATCGCGGCTCTACTACCAATCAGGACGGATACTACGTAATCCCTAATGTACCTCCGGGAGAATATGAGATTTCAGCATCAATTATCGGTTTCGAGATTAAGACTGTTCCTGTTGCTATCGCAGAGAGTGAAGATATACGGCTTGATTTCCGGCTCAATGTTTCAGTTATTGCCGGGGAAGAGGTGAACGTCACTGCGGAAAGGCAGCGATTCCGGGAGATGGTTCAACCCAGTACGGTCACTCTTGACATGCGGGAGATTGAGGTAGTACCAGCATTCATTGAGGCTGATGTATTTCGTACCATTCAATTTCTGCCGGGCGTGCAAACCATGAACGACTTTTCCAGCGCTCTTTACGTTCGAGGGAGTACTCCGGATCAGAATCTCATTATGCTGGATGGAATTACGGTGTACAATCCATTTCATTTAGGCGGCATCTTTTCCACTTTCAACACGGATGCCATCAAGGAGGCGCAGTTTAACGCCGGCGGCTTTCCAGCTCGGTACGGCGGTCGGATGGGCTCCATTCTGAATATCATCAACAGGGAAGGGAATACGGAAGAGTTCCACGCTAAAGGGAATATTTCCCTCATTTCCACTAAGCTGCTTGTGGAAGGTCCTATTCCCAAATGGAGCGGGCTGAAAGGGTCGTGGATGCTTGCTGGACGGCGAACTTACTTTGATACGGTAGTTGATCTGATGGCGAAGACGGCCGGTGTAGAAGACGACCCCGATTATTTCGGCTTTCCCTACTATTTCTATGATTTCGAAGGGAAAGTCAATTTAGATATTGGAACCGACCATCGGCTGACTTGGAGTTCATTCTACGGCGATGATGTTTTATATATTGAGGCTGATTACGACTACTCATACGGTAGTTCATACGAAAACTGGTATGAAGAGTACCACGATGAATTTATCATGGACTGGCGGTGGGGCAATTTCACCAATTCGCTCACCTGGCGGTGGATTGTGTCTCCAGAGCTGGTGGCAAAAACATTCCTGGCGTCAAGCCGTTTCCGCTTCTGGATTGATATGGACAGCAAATCCAGTGGATATTATGTGAATCAGACGGATACCTCTGAATGGCGCGATGAATACAGTTTCGACGTATTTGACATTGTAAAGGACCGAACAGTCGAGACAGAGTTGACTTGGATTCCTAACAATCGTCATACGGTTACCGGCGGATTCCAGCACAAAGATCTGAGTTTCAATCTCGGTATGACTTTCGGATTTGGCTTTCTGGAACAGGACACCTTCCAAACGTTCAAAGATACTGCCCTCTGGATGCTGGATGAGCCTTTCGAACAGTCCGTGTATCTCCAAGATCATTGGGAGGTGTCGGATCGCTTTACAACTGAGATTGGCGCCAGGGCGTCGCGCTATAGCCTTCACGACACGCTCTACTTCGAGCCACGCATAGGAGTGAAGTATCTGCTGACACCGGATCTGAGCATCAAACTCAACTGGGGACGTTACCACCAGTTCCTCGCCACGGCGAATCCGCAGGATGAGAATATGCGCTTCATTGACATTTGGTTGGGTATCCCTAAGGAAAATCCGGCGCCAGTTGCTGTGCATACCATCCTCGGTTTGGAGTATCTGTCACCTAAGAATATCCTTTATCGGGTGGAGGGATATTACAAGGACTTCGACCGGCTAATCACACTGAAACAGGGTAACATGTTTGAAGAGGAGGAAGGAGAGATACAGTTCGATCCCTTCAACGAATTCCTTGATACGGATGCATACGCTTACGGTTTGGAGTTCCTTGCCAAGAAGACTACCGGAAAGATCCGCGGCTGGCTCAGCTATACCTTTGCACAGACGAGATGGTACACCTCGCTGCACGGGTGGTATTACCCGAAGTACGACCGGACGCATACCCTTAAAATGGTAGCAGACATGCAGTTGACCGAGAGCATCCATTTCAGCTCAGCAATCAGTTATTCGTCGGGAAATCCTTACACTCCCATTATCGGGCGGTATGAATCGTGGAATGAAGACTACTGGGGACCAATGCGCTGGGACCTATGGGATCGGTGGTTGACAGGTGAACGCAACAGCGAACGCTATCCGCCGTATTTCCGCTGGGATGTCAGTGTTGTGAGGAGGAAACCGTTCTTTGGCGGTCATCGAGAGTGGTACCTGGAAATACTTAACGTAACCAACCATTTGAACTATTTTACCTATATTTACAGGGAGAAATATAACCGGCGGACAGATCAATTCGAAGGGGTTGAGCGAGGTGGTATTCCCATGTTTCCGTTCATGCCTACTTTCGGTGTGAGGTTTGAATTCTGATATGAAAAGAATAATTCCACTTTCTATCCTAATGCTCTTGGGCTTAGGCTGCATCGGTTCCAACTGGGAAGATGTCTCTTCTGATTACGAATCTGAGTTGAATGTTTTTGCCTTCATTTCCCTAAATGACTCCATTCCTACGTTTGTCCAAGTTCGTCAGACGCTTGGACTGGAGGGTCCGGCGTGGGAAGTAGTCGGTTACGATACAGTCTGGTATGGTGAAGGTCCTTACGATTACTGGATCGATACAAAACTGAAATCGCGATATGCCGTGGAGGATGCCCAAGTATTAATCTCTGATGGCGAGACGGATTATGAATTGACTCTCATTGATCCAGACAGCATGTATGAGATGGAGGATTGGTGGAGATTTAATAACTTCTGGAGTGGTAGTATTTACATAGATTCTCTTGGTCTATTCACACCCGAACCAGAGCAGACATATTTTCTTACAGTCACAACCCCAGACGGCAGAGAATTGACGGGAGAAGTGACAACACCACCCATTCCGGAAATTATCGAGGAATCGGTACCTGACTCGATTGATGCCAACACATCTTACACAATTCAATTCAAGCCCATGCCCAATCATTATGGTAAGATCATGACGAATTCCACGAATTATATTTGCGGTTCTAACCAATTTGGATTTCTTGAGAAAGGGGATTCAACATGGACGGCGTCTGTAGAGGACTGCGGAGGAGAACCTTGGGAATGGGATCAACCAGATACACTTGTCATCGAATTCTTTTCCTTGGATGATAACTACTACGATTATTTCGTTAAACAAGGATTCGATGACGAATTCGTAAGTCTCTTTATGGGCTCTGGCGGTAGCGGACCTGCATTAGGCGTGGAGGGAGGTTTAGGCACTTTCTGTGCCATTGCGGTGGACAGGGTTGAAACAATAATTGTACCAAGGGAGTGAGGAAATATGAAAGTTTACATAAGCGCTGACATGGAAGGGATTGCGGCAACAGCAGTATGGGATGAAATTGACCACAAGCACAAGGACTTTCCCGCTTTCAGCAAGCAGATGACAGCGGAAGTAGCTGCAGCCTGCGAAGGAGCCTTGGCCGGAGGAGCCACTGAAATTCTGGTGAAAGATGCCCACGCTTCCGGCAGAAATATCGAAGCTGGGAAACTGCCCAAGGAAGCCAAGCTCATCCGCGGCTGGAGTGGTCACCCATATTCCATGATGCAGGAGTTGGATGAATCCTTCGACTGTGCACTAATGATCGGTTACCATTCCATGGCCGGTTCCAGCGGCAGTCCCCTTGCCCATACCATGACCGGCAAAGCCACTGAAATCACAGTCAACGGTACAAAAGCATCCGAATTCCTCTTCAATGCCTACACCGCTGCATCGCAGAAAGTCCCGGTCGTTTTCATCTCTGGTGATGAGGCTTTATGTGAACATGCTGCCGACTTGATTCCGGGAATCCGTACTGTTGGAGTAAAGAAGGGAGTGGGTGACTCTGTTGTCACAATCCATCCGGAAAAGGTTGTGGAGGAGATTAGAGCTGCTGTGGCACAGGCTGTACCCGGAGATTCATCAGATTGCTTGATTGAACTGCCTGATCATTTTGATGTGATTATTCGCTTTCATAAACCGAAGGAAGCATATAAAGCGTCTTTCTATCCCGGTATGTCTCTTGAGGATGACCAGATTGTGCGTTTTGAAGCAGATGATTGGATGGAAGTCCTGAGAATGATTCACTTTGTTCTGTAAACAGTTTTGTCTGAGGTGTTTCTGGACATAGAGAACCTCAGAGAATCTCAGAGTACACAGAGTTTTTCTTTACCACAATTGACTTTAATAGAACTTCAGAGGGAAATAGTTTCTCGTTGAAAACTCTCCCTGGTTCTTTGTGTCTCTCTGTGAACTCTGTCCGTCCATCCGTATCCGCCGGTTGGCGGAGTAGGTGGATGTCTCAAATAAATAACCAGCCTAAACAACAATATTCAATGGTCAATCTAAAATCGTCAATATGAAAGATATGCGTACTCTATTTCTTGACACCTCCGTCGAAGAGGAGTAAATTCTAAGTCAATATGGCAGAATTCAGGATACATACGGATTTCAAACCAACAGGTGATCAGCCTCTGGCAATTGAGCAGATTATCGCTGGAGTAAATAGCGGCGACAAGTATCAGACACTCCTGGGCGTTACAGGGAGCGGCAAAACGTTTACAATGGCCAATGTCATCCAGGAGCTCCAGCGACCCACTATCATCATGTCGCATAATAAAACTTTGGCGGCGCAGCTTTATGGCGAATTCCGTTCCCTCTTTCCCGAAAATGCGGTGGAGTTCTTCATTAGCTACTACGACTACTATCAGCCGGAAGCTTACCTTCCTGTAACCGATACATTCATAGAGAAAGACTCATCCGTTAACGAAGAGATAGACAAACTGCGTTTGAAAACCACTAGTTCACTTCTGGAGAGACGAGATGTTATAGTGGTGAGCAGTGTTTCATGTATATACGGAATTGGTTCGCCTGAGGATTATAGAGAGCAGATTGTACATTTAAAAAAGAGTCAGATCCTTAACCGAAAGGAGTTTTTCTTAGCCCTGGTGAAAATATACTATTCTCGAAACGATGCCGTGCTGGAGCGAGGACGTTTCCGTGTACGCGGAGATGTGATCGAGATTTTTCCGGCGTACGAGGATGTCTGTATCCGTGTGGAAATGTTCGGGAATGAAATAGAATCCCTCTCTTCCTTTGATCCTCTCACGGGAGAGGTTATTCGGGAAGTAGAATCTCTCTATATTTATCCGGCTAAGCACTTTGTTACTGACGAGACCCAACTTGATTCAATAATTGATGCAATTCGAGAAGAATTGGCTGAACGGCTGGATCAGCTGAAGTCTGAGGGTCTCCTGCTGGAAGCTCAGCGTCTTGAACAGCGAACGAATTTCGACTTGGAAATGCTGCTGGAAGTTGGTTACTGCTCGGGAATCGAAAACTATTCGCGATATTTTTCAGAGCGGAAGCCGGGTCAGCGACCATGGACTTTGCTCGATTTCTTTCCCGATGATTTTCTGATGTTCATTGATGAATCGCACGTTTCGCTGCCTCAAGTCCAGGGCATGTATGCCGGGGACCGGAGCCGCAAAGAGGTGCTGGTGGAATACGGCTTTCGATTGCCGTCAGCTCTTGACAACCGTCCCATGAAGTTGGATGAGTTTGAAGAGTCCATAAACCAGGCAATCTTCGTCTCTGCAACTCCGGGACCGCGTGAATTGGAGCGTACGAAAGGTGTAATCGTGGAGCAGCTCATCCGTCCAACAGGACTCATAGATCCGATGATTGAGGTGCACTCTACTAAAGGTCAGATTGATAATCTGATTGGCGAAATAAGAGCCCGTACTGACCGAAAGGAACGGGTACTTGTAACAACACTCACAAAGCGGATGTCTGAAGATCTTACAGAATACTTGAAAGGGATGAATCTAAATGTTCGTTATCTTCATTCCGAAATTTCATCAATTGAACGTGTAAAGATTCTCAGGGATTTACGTCTTGGTGAGTTCGATGTGCTGGTTGGGATCAACCTATTACGGGAGGGATTAGACCTTCCGGAAGTTTCTCTGGTTGCCGTCCTCGATGCTGATAAAGAAGGTTTCTTGCGTTCTGAATCATCACTCATGCAGGTTTCCGGACGGGCTTCGCGGAATATTAACGGTAAAGTGCTGTTTTATGCTGATCGGGTGACAAGATCAATGAGCAGTGTTATTGAGGAATCTAACCGCCGGAGGAAAGTTCAGGAAGTGTACAATAAAGAGCATGGAATTTCGCCGAAGACTATCTACAAAAGCATAGAAGATGTGTTAACTTCAACATCAGTGGCAGATGCGTTTAAAGAGAGTACGAAAGAGAAATATAAACGAACGGGTGATTTTCTGGATGATCTTGACAAGGCGGCTGTCCTGGATATGCTGAAAAAGGAGATGCTGCGAGCAGCTGAGAATCTTCAATTCGAAAAGGCAGCCCAGCTGAGGGATGAGATTGAGACATTGAGGCAGGAAGTTGAAGGAATGTGAGATTCGCATATCGGTTGTGGTGTCGACAGAAGATGCAGTAACCATCACTTTTCCGGTTTACGAAATCGAAATACAATTACAATGAAAGTATTAGTTACAGGCGGCGCAGGTTATATCGGCTCTCACACAGTACTTGCTCTTATTGAAGCTGGTCATGATGTGATCATTCTGGACGATCTTTCACTTGGATTGGAAGCTAATATCCATCCTGATGCGGACTTTATTATCGGCTCTACTCTGGACAATGAGGCTCTGAAGGTATGTTTTCGAGACAAAGTGGATGCTGTAATTCATCTGGCGGCGTTCAAGGCTGCTGGGGAGTCCATGACCGAACCGGAGAAATATTCCCGGAATAACATTTCAGGGACCATCAATCTGTTAAATGCTGTGAATTATAACGGAGTCGGAACTTTCGTTTTCTCATCTTCAGCAGCTGTTTACGGTTATCCTGAGTATCTACCAATCGATGAGGATCATTCGACGAATCCTGTCAACTACTACGGTTTTACCAAGCTGGTGATCGAAAGTTTTCTTGAGTGGTATGGTAAACTGCGGGGGCTCAAGTATGCATCTCTACGGTACTTTAATGCAGCCGGGTACGATCCACGGGGAAGAATCCTCGGCTTGGAGCAGAATCCAGCTAACCTTCTGCCCATTGTCATGGAAGTTGCTTCAGGGATGAGAGAGAAGATGGAAGTTTTCGGGAATGACTACGACACATCAGACGGCACTGGTGTCCGCGATTACATTCATGTCACCGATCTCGCATCTGCACACGTAAAGGCATTGAACCATCTCCAGAACAACGATTCTCTCATGGTCAACTTGGCTACAGGCAAAGGCTACTCAGTTCTTGAGGTGATTGAGAAGGCTCGTGAGATAACTGGGCATCCCCTACCGTATGAGATTGTAGGCCGCCGTCCAGGTGACCCGGCTGAACTTGTCGCCACGTCGAAGTTAGCAGAAGAGCTTTTAGGGTGGGAACCGGAATATTCCGGATTGGACTCTCTCTTGACATCCATGTGGCGAATATATAGTAAGCAATAGAATGAATAAACAAAGGCAGTATCATGAGCGAACTTGACAGAATTAGACGAATTTCAGGAATCATTGGTTCATCCTCAGGAATCGAGCAAGTACTGGAGATGATTGGTCAGGTTTCTCCTGTGGATATCTCCGTTCTGATTACCGGCGAATCCGGTACTGGAAAGGAAATTGTAGCTCGAGCAGTACACAAGCTCAGCCGACGAGCGAATAATCCGCTGGTCGTTGTTAATTGCGGTGCCATCCCTTCCGGCATAATTGAGAGTGAGCTTTTTGGGCATAAGAAAGGTGCATTTACCGGGGCAGCAGAAGACCGGAAAGGATACTTTGAAGAGGCAGACAAAGGTACGATTTTTCTGGATGAGATTGGCGAAACACCACTCGAAACACAAGTGAAACTCCTCCGTGTACTGGAGTCAGGGGAATTTATGAGGGTGGGAGACGCCAAGACAAGAAAGACTGATGTCAGGATTATCGCCGCTACGAATAAAAATCTCCGCAGTGAAACGGAAAAGGGGAATTTCAGACGAGACTTGTATTTTAGGCTTCGGACAGTGACCATAGGTATTCCTCCTCTAAGACAGCGACTGGAAGACCTTGAGGCTTTGGCGGAGCGATTCGCTCTCCAGTTTTCCCGAAGCAACGACATTATCTTTCGCGGATTCACTTCTGACGCTTACCATGTATTGAAGCAATATGACTGGCCCGGGAATATCCGTGAATTGCGTAATTTCATAGAGAGTATTATTCTGCTCGAAAGAGGAAATAGGATTTCCAGTGAACTTGTTTTGAAACATCTGGCCGTACCTGCGGCAGAAAGCGCTCAAAATCTACCCGTACTCGTAGATAAGTCAGCTGCGCAAGCTGAAAGAGAGCTTATCCTTCAGCAATTACTCTTTCTCCGACAGGATTTGCGGGATATCAAGTCCACTCTTGGTCATGAAGTATTTGACCGGAGTGGTGAAGTTGGGGTCTTGAGCGGTCGCCCTAGACCGGTTAGTATGGCAGTAACACCATCTGGTGAAATTCACGAAGAGGCTATTAAATCGGCGTCTATTGGTGATATCTCTATGAAAGAACTTGAGAAGGAAATGATTATTCGTACGCTTAAAAAATTCAATAATAATCGTCGTAAGACGGCCGAAATGCTAGGAATAAGTGAAAGGACACTTTATCGTAAAATCAATGACTATGGACTGGAAAAGAAACTCAAGCGTAATAATTAGTTTATTGCTGCTCTCAGGCTGTGGATTCTATTCCTTTACGGGCTCCCTGCCGTCGCACATTAAGACCATCAGCATTCCGGTCTTCGTGAATGAAACGGCAGAGTTTGGTGTGGCTGAAGCTATTACTGATGGAGTGACTGACGTTTTTATCGAAGAGAACATCTTGAAAGTGGTGGACGAGGAAAATGCCCATTCTATAGTCCGTGGAACCATCAAAAAAGTTAACGACCAACCCTATACTTACTCTGAGATTGAAGAGGTACAGGAGTATCGACTCAACTTAACCGTCGCAGTGGAGTGGTACGATGCGGTAGAAGAGAAGACTCGGCTGTCTAAATCATACAGTGGTTGGGGTGCTTACAGTCTGACTGAGGATGTGTCGTCCGATGGGATTGATAACGACAGTGACGGGCTTTTGGATGCTGAGGATCCAGACGAAACGGGCGACCCGAGAGATCTTGCAGTGAAAGTTGCCGTGGGAAAGATAACGACTGATCTAATCAATGATATTGTATCAATGTGGTAGGAGGAAAGAGTGGATCATAAATACATAGCAGATTTACCGGGACTTGTAGGTGAAGAGGTAACTCTACATGGGTGGATGTATAACAAACGCTCAAGCGGGAAGATATGGTTCCTCATCCTGCGCGATGGAACTGGCTATTGCCAGTGCGTAGTGGTGAGAGGAAATGTTTCAGAAGAGACATTCGCAGTGGAACCGGATTTGACGCAGGAATCGTCTATTTCAGTCACGGGAATTGTAAAAAAGGACGACCGTTCAGTAGGAGGGTACGAATTAGAGGTTAAATCTCTGGAACTGCATCAGATTGCTGAAGACTATCCCATTTCCAAGAAAGATCACGGGACAGCTTTTCTGATGGACAATCGCCATCTCTGGCTCAGGTCAAAGCGCCAGCATGCTATTCTTCGTGTTCGTCATGAAATTCTTCGTGCCTGCCGCGACTACCTTGATGATAACGGTTTTATACAGGTGGATACGCCCATATTTACGGCGAATGCCTGCGAAGGCACCACAACCCTCTTCGAGACGAATTACTTTGGTAGAAGCGCCTTTCTGACACAAAGCGGTCAGCTCTACAACGAAGCAGCAGCAATGTCCGTGGGAAAAACCTACTGTTTCGGTCCTACATTCAGAGCGGAGAAGTCCAAAACCCGCCGGCACTTAACGGAATTCTGGATGCTGGAGCCGGAGATAGCCTATTGTGACCTGGAGGAAGATATGGCCTGGGCGGAAGGTCTGCTTATCTCAGTGGTGGAACGAATACTGGACAGATGTGGCGACCTTCTGAAAGTTCTGGAGCGGGACACGTCTAATCTGAGACA
The DNA here is from genome assembly GCA_964534955.1 of uncultured bacterium. Lineage (GTDB taxonomy): Bacteria > Fidelibacterota > Marinisomatia > Marinisomatales > UBA2128 > UBA2128. Next base: position 5,344 of record CAZHRR010000047.1, on the reverse strand, counting down.
AGTCAAGGGTCCTTTCCCGCGAATTACCTATACCGAAGCGGTTGAGATTCTGCACAAGAACGGTGAAGAATTCGAATGGGGAGACGACTTCGGAGGGGGGCATGAGACGATTATTTCCGATCAGTTTAACCGTCCGGTCATCGTTCATCGTTTTCCGGCGGAAATTAAGGCTTTCTACATGAAAAGGGCACTGGAAGATGAAAAACTGGTTCTTGGGATGGATATTCTGGCGCCGGAGGGATACGGCGAAATAGTAGGCGGCAGTCAAAGGGAGGAGGATCCTGATCTGCTTCTGGTGCGGATGAAGGAAGAAGGACTGAACCCGGAAGACTTTCAGTGGTATCTAGACCTCCGTAAATACGGTTCAGTGCCTCACTCTGGATTTGGACTTGGGATTGAGAGACTAGTTGCCTGGATTTGCGGCTTGCCGCATATAAGAGAGACGATTCCATTTCCCAGGACGTTGACGCGTTTGGAGCCGTAAAAAACAAAAAACACTGTTTGATTTGGATTGTTGGATTCATGGAGTAATGGGGGAATAATTATGAACAAATATCTAATTTTGACAGGTCTCTTACTTTTATCAAGTTGTTCAAAAGGGCATGAAAATGGACAACAAGAATATGTTGGATTTTATGAGAATGGGGATGGAACTGATTTAGGTGAGACTGGTATCCCCAAAAATGGTAGAACAGGTGAATGGACATTTTGGTATGAAAATGGTAAACAAAAGGAAATACAAAACAGACAAGATGGAAATTTGCATGGTTTGATGACAATGTGGTATGAGAGTGGAGTAAAGAAGATTGAAGCGAACTTTAGAAATGGTAAAGAAAATGGGTTATGGATTGATTGGTACGAGAATGGGGAAAAGAAGTATGAGGGAAATTGGAAAAACGGGAAATTACATGATTCACATGTCCAATGGTATGAGAATGGAGAAAAAAAGCTTAAAGGAACATATAAAAATGGTAAAATGGAAGGAATTATGACTGAATGGTATGAGAATGGGAGAAAAAAAGGTGAGTGGAATTATAGAAATGGTAAAGAAAATGGATTAATAACTGGGTGGTACGGAAATGGAAAAAAAAGGTTTGAAGGGGAATTTGTTGATGGAATAGGTACCGTTATTGAATGGTACGTAAGTGGTGCGACACAAAGAGAATATCATCAAAAAGATGGTCAGCTTCATGGTTTGTATGTAGGTTGGAGAGATATGTTTCGAGGTGGAGAAAAGAAACTTGAAGGAACTTATAAAAATGGCAAAAAAGTTGGAATGTGGACTTATTACGACATATTTGGTTCTATTGATAAAATTGTAGATTGTGACAATGAAGATTGTGAATAATGCTAATCACATAATGGATCATGGGCTGAAACATTTTCAAAGTCATAAGGGCTCATTCGTAAACATCAAATCGTCAAATTAAACAAATGAGCATAATAACTGCCAGCACTTCAGCCGTTGATGACTGTGTATAAAACTATTTTGACTAAATAATCAAAAGCATTATATTGTGCATGCAATATGCAATCATAATATGATATCATGGAGATTGGAAATATGAAAGCTATTACAATAAGAGGTGTTGATGATAAACTAGAGAAGAAGCTCAAAGGAGCAGCAAAAGAGGAGTCTGTCAGCGTTAATCAATTTATTTTGAAATCACTTCGGAAATTGCTGGGATTGGAAAAAGACAAAATTCATACAAGAGAATATGATGATCTTAATTTTATATTCGGCGCTTGGTCAGATGAAGAGTATGAAGCATTCGAAAATACTCAAGAAGATTTCAAAAAAATTGATGAAGAAATGTGGAAATGAAATCTATAGTTATCGACACTAATATTTATAGTTTTGCGATGAATAATGATAGTGTTGCCGTTGAAATATTGAAACGTGCTGAAAAAGTATATATAAGCTCGATTGTTATTGGGGAATTGCTTTCAGGATTCAAATTTGGAACAATGGAAGAAAAAAACATGAAACTGTTTAATGAATTTTTAGATTCACCCAGAGTTGAGACGGTAGATATAACCGAGAACACTGCAATTCACTACAGTCAAATATTCCTTGATTTAAAAGAAGCCGGAAGTCCAATACCAACGAACGATATCTGGATTGCTGCGGTCGCCAAAGAAAAAGGAACTTATCTCGCTACAGCAGATAAGCATTTTAAAGCTGTTCCGGGATTATTGCTTGCAGTTCACCAAAAAAAAGATTGATTATTTTACATAAAAGACTTGATATTAATGATGCATATATGTAATATGCATATAGAATGCATCGGAGAAAAGCATGAGAACAACATTAGACATTGATGGAGAGTTATTGGACTTAGCTATGAAAATAACAAAGTCTAAGACGAAGAAAGCCGTAATTGAGATGGGATTGAGGGAGATTGTAGATAAGGCAAAGGTAGATGATTTCATGGATGCCATCGGCTCAATTCCCGACTTTGATTTAACAACTGAGACTGTCAGGGAATGGAGAGAACAGGAAGAATCAGTCATTGAGCCCGGTAGAGTAAATGACCCGCCTGTTTCTTGATACATCCATAATTATTGCACTGTTAAGAGGAGATGATCTGAAGGAGTTGGACCATTTACTCAGTGCAGTAAAGGACGGAAATGCATGCTGCAACGGAATCGTATTGACTGAGCTCTATTCCGGGATAAAAGGGAAGAAGTCAGAGCAAGCGGTATCAAGAATTACGTCCGCACTCTCTTATCTGCCCCTTGAACGTTTGGATTTCCAGGAAGCCGGACGGCTTCGCAGCCGTCTGTTTGCCAAAGGATTGAGTATGAGCACTCCAGATGCTCTAATTGCTGCTCAAGTACTGGACCGGAATCTGAAGTTAATCACCCTCGATTCGTTTTTTCTAAATATTCCGTCAGAAGTCGGTTTGAATATTGAAATTTCAGCTTAAATTTCTGATTTGAACAGAGAGATGAATATCCTATAGGAAGAATATTACATGAGGATAGCAGTTTATGGCGGTGCAGATTGCTCAACAAAAGTTTATGAGCAAGCCCGCAAAGTGGGACAACTGTTGGCACAGCGGGGAGTGGTCGTCTATTGCGGAGGCATGGGTGGAGTAATGGAAGCGGTTAGCCGGGGTGTTTCTGAGGAAGGCGGTACTGTCGTCGGAATACTACCGGAGGCGGATGGTGATTCGGGGAACGACTATATCACAATTCCAGTAGCGACCGGAGCCGGCAGCGCCCGGAACGTTATGATCGCCAATTCAGTTCATGGAACAATTACCATTGATGGGTCTTATGGAACACTCTCTGAAATTGGCCATACACTCCGTATGGGCAAACCCGTGGTTGGACTGGGGACATGGGATATCAGAGGAGTAATAGTGGTTGATAAGCCTGAAGAGGCGGTCGATAAGATCATGGAGTTAATATGAGTGATAATGTAAGTGCCAAGATACGAGTGACAGGTCGAGTACAGCTGGTGGGCTTCAGGTATTTTACTCGTCAGTGGGCAGATGACCTGGGACTTTACGGCTGGGTAAAAAATGAGCGAGACGGCTCAGTGTTAGCACATGTGGAAGGTAATAAAGGTCGAATAGAACAACTCGTTAACGAGCTTGAAATAGGACCAGCTACTGCCAGAGTGGAAAATGTGGATGTCAAATGGGGCGGTTTCATGAATCAGTTCCGGGAATTCGATATACGACATTGAACTTTATCTAAAACATAGTGTGTTATTAATGAATGTAGCCATTTGCCAGATCAATACTACTGTTGGCGATTTTGATAGCAACCGCCGAAAGATCCTGGACTATTATCAGAAAGCTGTCGAGAAGGGATCTGAACTGGTAGTCTTTCCGGAAATGGCAGTGACAGGATATCCTCCTCAGGACCTGCTTACTAACCGATCTTTCATTCGCAAGAACGATGAAATCACAGCTGATCTAATAGCGAGAAGCGGTGAGGCGTATCTCGTTTTCGGGTATGTTCGTACCAATGAACGGGCATTGCACAATTCTGTCATGATCGCACGAAATGGAAAGAAAGCTGCAACGTACGACAAGATTCTCCTGCCCACCTATGATGTATTCGATGAACACCGTTATTTTCGTCCTGGCAAGTCCATGAAACCTATTAAGCTTCAGTTCGAAAGTCGAACTGTTAAAATTGGATTTCAGATTTGTGAAGATTTATGGGATGACGATTACGATCAGAAAGTGACAGAAAAGTGTGTTGCTGAAGGAGCTGAAGTCATTGTCAACATATCTGCATCTCCGTTCAGTTTAGGGAAGCGATTTGAGAGGAAAAAACTGATTCAAAATAAGGTCAATCGATTAGCAATCCCATTCATCTATTGTAATCTCGTGGGAGCTCAGGACGAATTGGTATTTGACGGTCATTCGCTCGCTTATAACTCTTCTGGCAGTCTCATAGGAGAGGGACCCCTATTTGAAGAGGGAATTATCATTCTGAATCCTTTTTCATCAAAGACTATTAAACCATCATCTTATCATCGCGAGAAGGAGCTGTTTAATGGTCTAATCCTGGGTGTTCGTGACTACTTCCGCAAGACCGGTCACGAGAAGTGTATCATCGGTTTAAGCGGCGGGATAGATTCGGCATTAACGGCTTGCATTGCCTCCGAGGCGCTGGGGGAGGAAAATGTCACTTGTCTCTACATGCCGTCTCAATTCAACTCCGAGCTCAGCAGGGAGGACTCTGAACAGCTTTCGTCTAATCTTGGTATAGAGCTCATTTCTATCAAAATTGATGACCTCATGAAAGAGTACGAAAAAGCTCTCGAAACTGATTTTTCCGGAACAGAGCGCGACATCACGGAAGAAAATATTCAGGCCCGCATTAGAGGGAATATCTTGATGGCATTTTCCAACAAGTTCGGTTGGCTTGTGCTTTCAACAGGTAATAAGACTGAGCTGGCTTTAGGTTATTGCACACTCTACGGAGATATGAGCGGTGGACTTGCAGTCATCAGCGATCTGAACAAGAGTGATGTATATGCTATGGCGAGCTGGTACAACAGAAGCCACGGAGAGGAAATAATTCCTGGGAGTATACTAGAAAAGGTTCCTTCCGCGGAGCTGGCGCCAGGGCAGGTTGACCCATTTGACTATGAGAAAGTCAGTCCGCTTGTGGACGCAATTGTAGAGACATCTGCGTCTCGAAAAGAATTGATAGAGCAGGGATATGAATCGGAACTTGTTGATGAAGTGACCAATCTCGTTAGGTGTGCTGAATTCAAGCGAAGGCAGGCAGCCCCGGGACTAAAGGTGACACGAAAAGCTTTCGGAATGGGGCGGCGTATACCTATCGTAAATTATTATAGAGAGGATTAGTATGC
>CAZHRR010000046.1:0-16239 GCA_964534955.1 uncultured bacterium | reverse complement strand
TGCCAATTATGTGTCGTAAGTTATTGTTTTTATTGGATCGGAAAAAATAAAACCGGAAACAACTGTAAAAGAAAAGTTTAACAAACACAGTTCGAACTATTATCAACACTGGAAGTTTTTCCACGCACAACAACACGTGGTTCGCTCTATCTAGAAAGAGCGGGATAACTGGAGGTCTATTTGAAATAGACGAGACAATGGATTATTTCAGACAACCTGGAGTATTTGATCTGCATTTTGAAGGTAGTGATGGACTGGCCTATACCGAAACGGAAGTATGGCCCATGACCGGCTTTAGTGATATTGATATGAGATATGACTTGGTGACATTTGGAAATACAAAAGTACAAATATATGGTGATGCCAGTTCCTTATCTCTTTCTGAGGCTGTTATGACTGATCCAGATAGGTTTTCTAACACACTATCTGTGAATGCTCATAACGCTTCTCAAAGCGGTCACACGCAGCTCTCATTCCAACTGAGAACTGCTGATAAAGATGTTGGATCAAACTATGAAAAGATGCTGGATTCTGATTACAATACATCTTATGCAAGCGTACCAGCTGAAGTGAAACCGGGTACTTTCGGTTATGATTCCCTATTTAGAAGCGGCAATCCAGTTCGGAATGATGGGGAGAATCCGCTAGAAAATCCGTTGTATTTCTGGCCATATGTTCTTCCGATTACAAATGGTCTGGATTTACCACAAGCCACTGTTTTATTTTCAGCCCCTGAGGGTGTGCAACTTGAGATTAGAGACACAACATACTACGATGGAAGTGGATACCCCAACGTCTTCCAACCCCTGGGTGCAAGCTATCAGGTGTATTTGGATACCCCAGAAGAGACTTACAGCATTCGCGCACCACTTCTTATTAATGCAGGCAGTGGCACTTACTATGTGTTTGACCACTGGGTGGCTATGGACAACAATAGTGTAGAGCTTTCTGCAACTGGTATTTTCGAAGATTATGAGAACACCCAAACCAAGGTGGTGTTTACGGATGCTATAGCTACGATTGAAGCTAAATATGTGGAGGTGGAACTAATCATACCGGAGACGCCTGAGGTCTCCATTTATGCTCAGGGAGGCAATGTATATCTGGTAGGACCAAAGAACTGGTTTGACGGCTCTGGTTTTACGAAATTTTCAGTGGCACACACCGGTGATGTAGATTTTTATGGTTATCCCGGTCACTACCGGATTGACCCTCATACTGATTGTACCATTACGGTAAGCTACACAGCTATAGAGCCGGGGGACTGGGTTAACGTCGGTAGTCAGATGCCTGCCATTCCTGCCGGTACAGTTATTACCATGCCTGTTAATAGTAGTGTAGAAATTGAATCGAGTAATCCGTTTCAGGGAGAACCCGGCAACCCTGTGGTTTTGTGCAGTGCCGACGGTCTCAGTAGTTGGCAGGGAGTGAATGCCTATGACGATATCAGCTACCTTGTAATCAAAGACATAGAAAATGCTGTCGGTCTGTACGGCAATAACAGGACGATTACCAGTGTGACTGTGAAGAACAGCACCGGCTGGGGGCTGTCAGCATCTACTAATTACAGTCAACACAGTCTGGAATTGCACGATGTGATAATTGAAGACTGCAATATAGGCATTGAGGTTTCCGGTTATGATGAGCTTATTCTGGATAACTGTCAGGTAAACAGCAGTGTAGAGATCGGCATTAAGATAGAGAATATGGGTAATAATCTGTCCATTCAAAGGTGTCTTACTGTTCAGTGCGGCACAGGGATTCAAGTTAATGTGGATGAGGATGTGTCGGCAGCAAACGCTGATATAAATAACGTAACAATATCTGAGTGCAGTCTCGGCTTGTCTATCACCAGTTACAGATCTACTCAAAACATTAAAGTTTGGAATAGTGTGATTGCGTTCAATGATACTGCTTATTCCATCAGTTACGGCGGTAATCCTAATCATCCTAATTCCATGTACCGTTACTACTCATGCGCCTACGGCAACAATATGGAGTATGCCTATGACAGTGATGAGTTCGGTCATGAAGGCAATAACATCACTTCCGACCCTCTCGTCGATGATGATTACCATTTACAAGAAGGCTCCCCATGTATAGATGAAGGTGATCCCAATAGTCCAAATGATCCCGACAGCACAAGAACAGACATGGGCGCCTATTACTACCATCAATATCCTGCCACTCCCCAAAACCTTGCCTCAGCCTTCCTCCCAGCTGATGATCCTGACTTCACCTGTGGTGACTGTCACAGCAACAGCTTAGGCGGTGTGGACTTGGCGTGGGAAGTTGTGACGGAGCCTGACTTCTCCTACTATATTCTGTACCGTTCTGACAACCCCGGTGACTGCATCCGGTGTCACAGTAGCGGTTCTGATCCTGGCAGTATAAACGATCCTGGGGCAGCTAGTGATCCTTACCTTTTAGGGAAGGACTGTCCTTCCTTGTCCGGTGAGCAGGTGAATATACAAAAGGACAGGATACAGGTAGACACGGGCTGCCGGTCTGGTCTTCCTGAGACTCGAACCCTGACTTTTACACCACTGTGGGCTTGGGGCCGTCCATGGTGGATAGACATTGAGGTGCTGCCAGACTACACATACATCTACTATGTGACCAGCGTAGATGAACTTAGCTACGAGAGTGACCGCTCTAACTTCACGGACACCTATGTTCCAACGGAAGGTCGGGCTAGCAGACTGCTGGTAGGTGAGGCAGTTCCTAAAGAATACGCTCTCCACGGTAACTACCCCAACCCCTTCAATCCCACCACATCCATCCGCTATGATCTACCTGAGGCTTCCTATGTCTCTCTGGTGATCTTCGATATCCTGGGAAGGGAAATACGAACACTTCTCGACAATAGAGAGGAGGCAGGTTTCAAAAGTGTGGTTTGGGATGGCAAGGACAACTTCGGTAACGGTATTTCTACTGGAATCTACATATACGTGCTTAAAGCGTGGTCGCTGGAGAGTGATAAAACGTTTCAAAAGACAGAGAAAATGGTACTCCTAAGATGAATAGAAGTCTGTTCCCCGTAATGAAAAGTAGAGGGAACTTGTCCATCGCCTGCCTGCCTGCCGAAGGCATGGCCTGTCGTCCGTCTTCATTTTTACCTTTCTACACTAACGCTACGATAGACAGGCGACGGATAGGTAGCGACAGTGAAGACAGGTAATGATGTGAAGATGAAAACAGAGATTGTAGCTATTGGCATTAGCCTAAAGATAGTGAGGTTATGTAGTTATTTACTGCTGATATACAAACAGATCTATTCTACCATAGGTTTAGTTCAACTAAGGTTAAGTGCCGACTACTATTGACTATGGAAAAGCAATTTTTTAATACACTTCATCATGGGTGCCAATATCAATAAATACGGCTTTTTCTTCCCCAGGAAAATAAAAAATTACACGCACGTCATAGGTGACACTAAAACTCCACAGGTCAGCTAATTCGCCAGACAATTTATGTGTGCGTAGTCGCGGATCAAACGGATCCTGTGTAAACCAATCTAATCGCGTCCAGAATCGATCCTCAATCTCTATATTATTCTTAATGCGTTTCTGGAAAGCACGTCTGAAAGAGGAACTAAACGCAACATTCATTAGGAGACTTCTGCCCGAAGTTCATCTACATCAGAAGAGAAGTCCAATTGGGTTTCCTCGCGTTGACTCAACTCATAGTGTTGGAAGATTTCGTGTCGTCGCTCGTCGATAAGATATTTATCCAATAACGACTTCAATTCAAGTTTTTCATTCGGATCGAGTTGTTTCACCTCTTCTACCACATCAGAAAATGGTTTCTTCATATCATCTCCTTTCTGTTCAAAAATATACTTCGAATGAGAAAAGAACAAAATGAGAAGAATGCACAGGAAATTCATTTTTGTGAGGCACCCAACTAGTAATGTATGATGTATTCATTAAATAGTGCTCCCAAATGAGTGATATTTTGCCTCGCTCTCTTCTCTCTGATCGCTTCAATATTAAATAGCAAATCATCATTTGACAACCTTAATTGAGAGATACCTCTTGTAAATCGGGTGAGTTATCCCACTGAAGTGAGACCGCTCTTTTGTAAATTTTGTCATGACAAATATATCAGCACTCTTGAATCAGGATGTGGAGAATGTCAAACTCTTCGAAGTCTCAGGCGTTTTAGCCTCTGAGGAGGCAGTAGATGTATATATAGTAGGCGGTTATGTCCGCGACCTTATGCTGGGTCGTCCGCTTACCGATGTGGATCTGATGGTAGTAGGGAATGGCATCAGTTATGCTCTGAAACTTGCTAAAAAGCTGAAGATCAAGACAGTGGTTCCCTTCGAGAAATTTGGCACAGCACAGATTCAGAGTGAGGATGGAATAATCGAAGTCGCTACGGCGAGGGTTGAAACATATGATAGCGACTCACGCAAACCGAAAGTAAGCTCTGCCGATCTGGAGGAGGATCTTTCCCGCCGCGACTTCACCGTCAATGCCATGGCAATATCTCTTTCGGGAGAATCTCGCGGTGAGCTGTGGGATCCTTACAGCGGAATGCGCGATCTGCAGGAGCGCCTTTTACGAACACCCCTCGATCCTGACTCCACGTTTTCCGATGATCCATTGCGAATGCTCCGGGCTGTCCGTTTTGCGGCGCAGCTCGATTTCCAGATTGATAAACCGGTAGCCCAAAGTATCATTCGTCAGGCGAAGCGGATTGAAATTGTCTCTGCTGAACGTATCACGGCGGAATTCTACAAAATTCTTGAGACTACAGTGCCATCCATCGGGCTGGACTTATTACAGCAGGTAGGCTTGATGGAGATTGTGTTTCCCGAAATAACTGCTATGGTAGGATTAGAACAACCGAATGAATGGCACCACAAGGATATTTTTTATCATACACTTCAAGTTGTGGATAATATTGCCAAACTTACCGACAAATCCGATCTCAGATTCGCTGCTCTGGTTCACGATATCGCCAAGCCGCGTACCCGTCGTCTGAGTAAATCCCGGGGGTGGACATTTCACGGTCATGATGTTGTGGGCAGCAGGATGCTGGAAAAGGTAGCCCACCGGATGAAGCTTTCTAACAAAACATTAGAGTACCTGCAAAAACTGACGCTGCTGCATCTCCGGCCAATATCTTTGGCTAAAGACGGCGTGACGGACAGCGCAGTCCGGCGCGTTATGGTGGCTGCAGAAGAAAATCTGGATGATCTTATGATTCTCTGCAGAGCGGACATCACATCTAAGAATTACAGGCTGGTGAAGAAGTATATGGGTAACTTCGATCGCGTCGAAAAGATGATGCAAAATGTAGATGAACGCGATGCTTATATGGCATTTCAGTCCCCCGTCAGGGGAGATGTGATTATGAAAGAACTCGAGTTGTCTCCCGGGAAACTTGTGGGGGAGATCAAGAGCCGTATTGAAGACGCCATTCTTGATGGGAAGATTGAAAACAGCTACGAAGCGGCATACGAGTATTTTCAGAAGATCAAACAGGAATACACTGGCAAGGGGGAGAATCACTCCTGAACAACATCTGACTAATGGCACTCATCTTTTAGTTTTTCCTCCGTAGGTCACGTAGGACTCCTTGACAGGAGAGACCCTTTGGGTCAAAGGTCGCTGTGCGCGATTTTTTCTACAACTCACCACTTATTGTTTTATCTTTTGTTTCCTATCAGGGTGCTGTGAATTTCTCTTCCTTCTAACTTCTTACTTCTCACTTTCTCCCCATCTCTTCAACTCTTTTGCCTTTGCCTTCGCCTTTGTCTTTGCCATTCACGTCTCACTTCTTCCTTCTTCCTTCTTATTTTTTCAATTGTCAATAGTCAATCGAAAATAGTCAATTAAAACACCACTCACTAGTTATTCATTAATCGTATCCCGCCCGGGTGTAGATTGACCACTTACCCTTTCTCCCCAGCACTCCTACACCCCAGCTCCCCTACATCCCAGTTCCTCCACACCACTCACCCTTTTCCTTGAATAGCGCCTGCAAGACGGGTAAATTCGGTTTGGCACGATGATTGCATGTAAAGAGAAATCAACCCATTTAAGGGGAAGTAGATACATCATATGGGGGTCTTAGGTATTATACCCGCTCGTTTTGCTTCTACACGATTTCCGGGAAAGGTATTAATACCAATCGGCGGAATCCCCATGGTTGCTCGAGTGTATCATCAGGTCACACAATGCCGAGAGGTAGATTCTGTCGTGATTGCCACAGACAGTCAGCGTGTCAAGGATGAAATGCTAGAGTTGAGTATTCCTGTAGAGATGACAAGCAGTGACCACTCTACTGGGACGGAACGGACGGCTGAGGTAGCCTCTAGACACAATGATGAGATCGTTATTAACATTCAAGGTGATGAACCGTTCATCTCACCGGATATTATTGATGGAGCCGTGTCGCTAATATTCGAGGATAAGTCGATGCAAATGAGTACTGCGGCGAGTTTGTCTCTTTCTCAGGATGAATGGGACAATCCCAATATAGTTAAGGTTGAATTGGATGATGACGGTTTTGCGAAGGACTTTTTTCGTCTATTGGATGAAGATAAAAATTCTATGCACCTCAAACATATAGGTATTTATGTTTTCCGTCGTGATTATCTCTTAAAGTTGGTGAAAATGGAGAGAAGCTCCAGTGAAATTGAGCGAAGTCTTGAGCAGATGAGAGCATTGGACTCCGGATGTAAAATCGGTGTTTCTGTGACAGAGAACGACGTGTTTGGTGTCAATACTCCGGACGATCTCAATTTTCTAATTGAGGAGATGGGAATTGCCTAAGAGTAAGACCAAGTACGTGTTTGTCCTCGGCGGAGTCATGTCCGGATTAGGGAAAGGAATCGCTTCCGCTTCCATCGGCTACCTTATGAAGAGCCGCGGGCTGCGAGTAACAATCATGAAACTCGATCCTTACCTGAACGTTGATCCCGGAACCATGAATCCGTACCAGCATGGGGAAGTGTTTGTACTGGACGATGGTTCAGAGACTGATCTTGATCTGGGTCATTACGAACGGTTTATTGATGTGGACATGGGAAAACGGAATAACGCTACTACGGGACAGATTTATCAGTCAGTGCTGGATCGTGAGAGGCGGGGTGACTATCTCGGCCAGACGATCCAGATCATTCCCCATATTACAGATGAGCTGACGAGAAGGATTCGGGCAGTTAATCATCCACACCGGTTCGACGTTGTCATCTGCGAAGTGGGAGGCACAATTGGCGATATCGAGAGTCAGCCATTCCTGGAGACCATCCGGCAGATGCGGCTGGACATTGGGCGGGAGAGCTGCTTTGTGGCGCATGTGACTTTGCTTCCGTACATTGAAGCCAGCGAAGAATTGAAGACCAAACCGACGCAGCACAGCGTCATGAAAATGAGGGAGATCGGGCTGGAGCCGGACATGATTCTCTGTCGAAGCGATCGTGCCATTCCTGCTTCTGTCAAAAGGAAAATTTCACTTTTCTGCAATGTCCCACCATCCCATGTGGTAGAAGCCCGGGATGTGGACAGCATCTATGAAGTGCCGTTACGGTTGTTCAAACAGGATGTGGGACAGATCATTGCCGATCAAATACAGCTCGATGGTAAAAGTGCCGATATTTCCAAGCTCGACTTATTTATCAAGCGGTTTAAGAATCCCACTCATAAAGTTACAATAGGACTTTGCGGCAAGTACACCGAGCTTCCAGACGCTTATAAGAGCGTCCTTGAAGCATTTGTACATTCCGGAGTGGAAAATGATGCTCGAGTTAATATTAAATGGATTAGTACTGAGTTGATCAGGTCAGACGAAGACTGTGAAGAACACCTGGGCGATTTAGACGGAATTTTGGTTCTTCCCGGCTTTGGTGATCGGGGGACAGAAGGAAAGGTTTATTGTGCTAAATACGCCAGGGAGAATGAAGTACCCTATCTCGGTATTTGCCTCGGTCTGCAAATGGCAGTTGTGGAATTTGCCCGGAATGTCTGCGGCTTGCCTCGCGCCAACAGTACTGAATTCAATCGCCGTACGCCTGACCCAGTCGTTGCGCTCATGCCGTCACAGCTGAAGGTGAAAAAGAAGGGCGCCACCATGCGCCTTGGAGCGTACAAATGTGAAGTATCTACCGGGACAAAATCTTATGCAGCGTACAGGAAAAAGAACATTAGTGAGCGTCACCGCCACCGTTATGAAGTGAACAATGACTACCGCAAGATACTTGAAAAAGGCGGTATGATCTTCAGTGGGATTAATCCGGAACTGGGACTGGCGGAAATCATTGAACTGAAAGACCATCCGTGGTTTGTGGCGTGCCAGTTTCATCCGGAACTCAAAAGCCGGGTTGAGAAGGCTCATCCTCTCTTTCGTGATTTCGTGAAGGCTTCCCTGAAATACAAAGAGGCATCATGACTGTACAAATAGGCGATATTGAAGCTGGCAGCAGTGAGCTTGTAATAATTGCAGGCCCGTGTGTCATTGAATCGCGAGACCATTCGCTGAAGATGGCGTCGTCACTGAAAGAAATCATGCTGGAGGTGGGTGTTCCATTCATCTTCAAGACGTCTTTCGATAAAGCCAACCGGACATCTGTAGATTCATTCCGCGGTCCAGGAATGGAAAATGGGTTGGAGATTCTGCAAGAAGTAAAAGAATCTGTGGGTATTCCAGTCCTCACTGATATTCACTCTCCCGATCAGGCTGTACCTGTCGCTGAGGTTGCTGACGTCCTGCAAATTCCAGCGTTCCTGTGCCGGCAGACGGATCTGCTGATAGCAGCGGGTAAAACTGGGAAGTGTATCAATGTGAAGAAAGGACAGTTTATCGCTCCCCACGATATCACCAGGATTATTGAGAAAATTGAATCTACCGGCAACAGAAACATATTGCTGACAGAACGGGGAGCGAGCTTCGGTTATAATAACCTTATCGCGGATATGAGAGCGATTCACGTTATGAAGAAGTCGGGATATCCTGTGGTTTTTGACGCCACTCACAGCGCTCAACAGCCTGGTGGACTCGGTAACATTACCGGTGGGGACAGAGAGATCATTCCCACTCTGGCAAAGGCAGCTGTGGCGGCGGGATGTGATGCGGTGTTCATGGAAGTCCACGATGATGTAACCAGAGCAAAAAGTGATGCATCCACTCAATGGCCGCTGGACAGAACAGCAGGGCTTGTGGCAACTCTGAAAAATATTTTTTATGTGGTGAGGGAATCAGTTGAATAACCGATTGAAGAAAGCAGCTGAGAAAATCAAGATCATCTTGACCGATGTGGATGGTGTCTTTACAGACGGTACTATCTACAAAGGGAATGACGGCTCGGAATTCAAGCGCTTTTCGGTACTGGATGGTGCTGGGGTGGCTCTGGCTCAGGCGGCTGGTATGAAGGTAGCCATTGTCTCGGGACGGTACTCCCCTGCCACAGAATCGAGAGCTAAGGAACTGGGTCTCGAAAATGACTGCTATCAAGGTGAACTGAACAAGGCAGCTCTTTACGATCGTCTGAAGGAGAAGTATGGATTTGAGGATGAGGAAGCGGTCTTCATCGGTGACGATCTAATTGATATTGAGGTAATGGAACGAGTAGGGCTCCCCATTGCGGTTGCCAATGCAGTTGCGCCTGTGAAATCTGTTGCTAAGTTGATTACCGAAGCAAGGGGTGGAGAAGGTGCCTTTAGGGAAGCTGTAGAGGTGGTTTTGCATTCAAGAGGAGAATATGAAGCGACGGTTCTAATACTGAGGGATAAGATCAGGGGAAATGAACTGTGAGCAAGAAGAAAGTAGGTAAAAATATTCAGGTTGGACGGGAAGTAATCCGTATTGAAGCGGATGCAGTTTCCCAATTGACAAATCGTATAGATGAACGATTCGATCAGGCAGTGGAACTGATCTTCAATTGCGATGGACGGGTGATAGTCTCTGGTATGGGAAAATCCGGACTTATATCGCAAAAAATTGCTTCGACCTTGGCAAGTACCGGAACACCTGCTCAGTTTGTTCACCCGGGTGAAGCGATTCACGGTGATCTCGGTATGATCACAGATAAAGATATTCTATTGGCAGTTTCTAACAGCGGGGAGACGCACGAGCTGCTTCAGCTCATGCCGGCTATACGGAGACTGGGAGTTTCTGTCATTGGTCTTGTCGGCAGACGGGAAAGCAGTGTCAGCTCCACTGTGGATGTAGTGATTGACACCAGTGTGGAGAGGGAAGCGTGCACACTTGATCTGGCGCCAACCGCCAGTACTACTGCCATGTTAGCTATGGGAGATGCTCTGGCTGTGGCACTTCTGGAAAAGCGCGGCTTCCAGCGGGAAGACTTTGCGCTGCTTCATCCGGGTGGTATGCTGGGCAAGCAGCTGCTGTTGACGGTCAGTGAGATCATGCACTCCGGTGATGAACTTCCTATAGTAGATAGAGACAGTGATGTAAAAAGTGCGCTGCTGACCATGAGCGAGAAGCGGCTGGGTGTGGCTATCGTACTCGATGACGATGGGAATTTGACAGGTATCATTACTGATGGTGACATTCGCCGGGCACTGGAAAAAAGCGATGCCATCCTTGAGGAAACTGCTGAATTCCTTATGACTCCCAATCCTAAGTGGGTCTCTCAGGATACACTCGCAATCAACGGTCTGGAAATAATGGAGAAATACTCCATCACAAGTTTATTTGTCTATGAGGATGAAGCCAACAACAGGAAACCTGTAGGTATTGTCCATATCCATGATATCCTTAAGGCTGGCATATTGTGAAACTTAAATGGTTAATTCTGACAATCACCATTCTCATTTTGGGATGCAGTGAAAATGTGGAAGAAAAAACCCTGGTAAGCAATTCCATTCCCGATCAGGAGAGTTGGAATGTATCCATCATCATGACGCGTGAAGGGAAAAAGCGTGCAGTGATAAGGTCAGGTCATCTTTCGAATTATGAGGGGAAAGCAAAAGATGATAAAAGAGAATTTAATAAGCTCATCTCTATCCTGAAAAACACCAACGCCTCTCCCATCGAAAGAGAAGAAGCAGTGGAAGAATTGAGCAGCAGGTTTGGTGATTATACAGGTAATGTTGATCTACGCATTGCATCAGTAGAACAGTTGAAAGAAATACAGAGAACAGCTAATACCGATTTTAAGAAGAAAATCAATACGGCTATTCTGGATGAGAAAGTTGACTCTGACCTTTATTCTACTGAGGAACGGCATATGTCGAACTTAAAGTCAGAGATGGCATACGTGTACGGCGACACAAAAAAAGACTCTATGCTTGCTATTGGAAATGTGGTGGTTGTTTCTGACAGCGGTGTTACCCTTTTCACTGATTCTCTCATGTGGAACAGCACTGATTCACTCATCACGACTGACGACACGGTTATGCTCATTACGGAGAACAATGATACTCTGAACGGCATCGGCTTCCAGTCTAATGCTGACCTGACTCACTGGAAGATTCATCAGACTTGGGGTGTAACGGACAGGAAATATGAGTGATCAAGAGTCCAACAGTGTAATGCTGAGTGCGAGGGA
Organism: uncultured bacterium; assembly: GCA_964534955.1. Classification (GTDB taxonomy): domain Bacteria; phylum Fidelibacterota; class Marinisomatia; order Marinisomatales; family UBA2128; genus UBA2128. The sequence goes on along the minus strand of CAZHRR010000046.1, from coordinate 4,715 downwards.
CCTCAGGAAGCGCTACGGAAAGAAGGTCGTAGTAAACGGAGTGAGTTTAGAATTAAAGAAGGGTGAGATTGTTGGTCTTCTTGGACCTAACGGTGCTGGCAAGACAACGACTTTTTATATGATCACCGGCATGATCCAGCCGAACAAAGGATATATTTTCCTGGGCGAGGAAGATATAACGGGTCTTCCCATGTACAGGCGAGCACGGAAGGGAATCAGCTATCTGGCTCAGGAACCGTCAATCTTCAGCAGGTTGAGTGTGGAAGACAATCTCCGGCTGGTACTGGAAATAACAAAACTGTCCAAGGCGGAACAGAAAGAAAAACTTGAGAAGATTCTGGAAGATTTGACAATCACTTCTATCCGGAAGTCGAAAGGGTACAATTTGTCTGGAGGCGAGCGACGCCGTGCTGAAATCAGTCGAGCATTGGTGATGGAACCGGATTTTATTCTTCTGGATGAACCTTTTTCAGGAATTGATCCTATCGCAGTGGAGGATATTCAGGGGATCATCCGTTCTCTCAAGGATCGAGATATCGGTGTCCTCATCACCGATCACAATGTGAGGGAAACCCTGTCAGTAACCGACAGGGCTTATCTCCTCTATGATGGACGAATTCTGATGTCCGGGACAGCGGATTCTCTGGCAGACGACCCTGAGGCGAGAAAACTCTACCTGGGTAAAAAATTCAGACTCAATTAATCATGAATAATGTGACACAATTAACAAAGAGTAGAATGAAGGAAGTGGTGAGTAGTGAATGGTGGTATATTATTCCAACGATCCATTACTCCCCTGTACGGTCGCAAGCTCCCTACAGGGCAGGCATTACTCCATCCTCCCCATATTCGTGTCTTGTTGGCAATAAATGAAGTGACATGCCTGAACTAAGACAATCACTCGAACAGAAACTGAAGCTCTCACCGCAGCAGCTTTTGCAGACAGCCCTTCTACAGCTCAATGTACTGGCTCTCGAGGGTCGAATTGAAGAAGAATTAGCGGAAAACCCTCTACTGGAGTTGACGGAGAACACTGAAGAACCTGAGGAGAATACCAGGGAAGAGAATGAGGAGTTGGAGATTGATTGGGAAGACTATGAATACGAACCGGTCCGCACACACCGGAGCAAGCCTGATGATCGGCCGGATATGCCTCTGCCCGCTATTCTCGATCCCATTGATCATCTCTTTGATCAAATCAATCTGCTGGATATTCCCGAGGAAGATCGGCTGATCGCGGAGAAGATTGCTTGGAATGTTGATGAGAAAGGGTATCTGGCCACGGATGTTGAAATACTGGTTGACAGGTTAGGTGTATCCGAAGAAGATATTGAACGAATACTGTATTTAATTCAGCATCTTACACCTCCGGGAATTGGCGCCAGAAACCTGCAGGAATGTCTGACTGCACAGCTTGAGGTGATGGGCAAGAATGGCCTTCCGATGAGAATTGTCGCTGGGTACTTTGATGACTTTGCCAACCGCCGATTTGAGAAACTAAAGCAGAACCTGGGCTGTTCGCAGGAGGAACTGAACGAAGCCATGGAGGTGATTTCTCACTTGAATCCCAAGCCGGGCGAAGGTTCTCCCACCTCTGTAGCAGATTACATCCTGCCTGACCTGATTATCGAGGAGGTGGATGGAGAATTAGTCATCACTGTGAACGATTCGAATCTTCCTGATCTCCAGATTTCACCAGTCTATCGGAATATGCTCATAAGTGGTAACGAAACCGATGCCAAGACGAAACAGTTCTTGCGGCAGAAGATGGAAACTGCCAAATGGTTTCTCCAGGCGGTTCAGCAGAGGCAGATGACAATGATGAAGGTAATGAATTCGATCATGGATCTGCAGCCGGATTTCTTTATGGGAGATACTTCAGCCCTGAAACCTATGGTACTCAAGGATGTGGCGGAGCGAATCGATATGGATATTTCCACAGTTAGCCGAGTGACACGAGGCAAATATGTCCAAACTCCGTGGGGTACCTTCGAACTAAAGCATTTTTTCACAGAAGGAATGACCACCAGTGATGGGGAGGAAGTGTCAACCCGGATCGTTAAGGAAGAGCTGAAAAAGGTTGTTGAGAATGAAGACAAACGTCACCCATATTCAGATGATAAACTAGCGGAGATTATGGCAGGCAAGGGATATCCTATTGCCCGGCGAACCGTGGCGAAATATCGTGAGCAGTTGAGCATTTCGGTGGCGAGGCTGCGAAGAGAATTGTAGTTTCCATGATGTAATACACGAAAAGGAGATAGTTATGGCACAAACAATAATGGTAGGTGACAAGGAGGTCAAGATCCCTGAGTTTAGGATCGGGAAGTTTGCCCTGATTCTCATACTGATTGTGATCTGGGTAGCGCTGACTTCCTTTTATACTGTAGGACCAGACGAGGAAGGAGTCATTCGCCGGTTTGGCGAGTGGGTCCGGACTGAAGGGAGCGGGCTCCATTTCAAATTGCCCTATCCCATAGAAAAGTTGGACAGGCCGAAGGTGACAGAAGTGAAGGAAATCTCTGTGGGAACAATTTCTGCAGAAGCCAAGATGCTCACTGGAGATGAGAATATCATTCTGGTGGAAGTTCGCATCCAATACAAGATCAAGGATGCGGCGGCGTATCTCTTCAATGTCCATAATGTCCCGGAGGTTATAAAAGATGCTACTGAGTCGGCTCTGCGACAGGTCGTGGGAAGCCATCCTATTGACGCCCCGCTGACTGAAAAGAAAGCTGAGATTATGGCTGAAATTCAGCTTGAGCTCCAGACGATGCTGGATAATTACAAGTGCGGTATTGATGTTCGACAAGTACAGCTTCAGGACGTGAATCCGCCCCGGGAGGTTGATCATGCCTTCAAAGATGTACAGAGCGCCAAGGAGGAGAAGGAGCAGTTGATCAACGAAGCGAAAGGATACCAAAATGACCTCATTCCAAAGGCGCGGGGTGAAGGACAGCAGATGATTCGGGGAGCGGAAGCGTACAAAGCTGAACGAATTAGGAAAGCGGAAGGTGATGCTGATAAGTTCCTCTCTGTTCTCACCGAGTACAAGAAAGCTAAGGATATCACTGAGACAAGGCTTTACTTAGAGACAATGGAGAAGATACTACCCGGAATCGAAAAGTACATTATTGACGAGGAATCCGGAAGTCTCTTGAACATTCTGCCGTTGGACAAAATGAAAGGAGCTGCGTCTCTGGGAGGTAAAAAATGAAGAATGTTGTTTTAATAGTATTAACTGTACTGATTGCACTGTTTCTCTGGTTCTCCCTCTACACGGTAGATGAGACGGAGCAGGCGATTATCCTAGAATTCGGGCGACCAATAGGAGAAACGGTTAGCTCAGCCGGGCTGCACTTTAAGCTGCCGTGGCGGACAGTCATCAAGTTTGAGAAGCGTATCCTGGAATATGACGTGGAGCCCCAGGCAATTATCACTTCGGACAAAAAGAAGCTGGAAGTGGATAACTATGCCCGGTGGCGGATCGCTGATCCACTGTTGTTCTACCGTTCTGTACGGACACTCAACGGCGCACTCAGCCGGATTGACCCCATTGTCTATTCGGAACTGCGGGTAGAGCTTGGAAAGCACGTACTGAGCGAAATCGTAGACAAGCGTCGGGTTAAGATTATGGAAACAGTGTCGGAAGAGACTCAGGGAAAGTTGGCAGAATACGGTATAGAGATCATCGATGTGCGGATTAAGCGTGCTGACCTTTCCAAGGAGAATGAACGGGCTGTGTTCGACCGTATGCGGGCTGAACGCCAGCGGAAGGCAAAGCAGTACCGTTCTGAAGGTGAGGAGAAGGCGCTTGAGATTCGGGCTGAAACAGACAAGCAGAAAACGATCATTCTTGCTGATGCCTACAAGGAATCCCAGATACTTCGTGGCGAGGGAGATGCCAAAGCGGTGGAAATTTACGCCAAAGCATTCCAGTCTGACCCCAAGTTCTACGAGTTCATCCGGACTCTGGAGGCCTATGAAAAGGTAGTGGACAAGAAGACCACACTCATCCTGTCTACTGACTCTGATCTACTGGATATGCTGAAAGGGACCGGCAGGTGAAGGTGCGTTCTACAACCATCCTGGGCGTTCGCATGAAAGGCAAAGTCTCCATGGGCGGTGACGGTCAGGTGACAATGGGGGACATGCAGCTTAAGCAGAAGGCGGTGAAGGTACGGCAATTCGATTCTACCAGGACGAAGATTCTTGGCGGCTTCGCGGGAGCCGCCGCCGATGCTTTCACTCTATTTGAGAAGTTTGAGGAGAAGCTGGATGAGTACGGCGGGCAATTCCAGCGCGCCGTGGTGGAACTGGCGAAGGAGTGGCGGACAGATAAGTATCTCCGTAACCTCGATGCTCTCCTGGCGTTAATGAGTGACAAGCAGAGCTACATCGTCTCCGGCGACGGTAATGTGGTGGAACCTGATGGTCCAATCGTGGGCATCGGCTCCGGTGCAGGCTATGCCCAGGCGGCGGCTGAAGCTCTGTTAAGCTGTAAGGTTGATTCGCCTAAAGAAATTGTCAAGCGTTCGCTGAAGATTGCCTCTGACATCTGCATCTACACCAACGATAAACTGACAATCCTGGAGCTGTAACGTGGATGACCTGACACCGAGACAGATTGTGGCGGAGTTGGATCGCTTCGTAATTGGGCAGGAGAAAGCCAAGAAAGCAGTAGGGATTGCTCTCCGAAACCGCTGGCGCCGGCA
>CAZHRR010000045.1:0-16855 GCA_964534955.1 uncultured bacterium | reverse complement strand
CCTGTCCGAGCCTGCCGAGAGTAAACAGGGATGAAAAATATATTGGATTTCAAAATTAAACTTGAATAGAGTTAACATTTATGTTAACTTGTAAAGTGGTAATTAAGTTTTACAAAAAGCAGAGTAACAGATGTCCAATTGAAGATTTCTTGGATTCGTTAAGTGCGAAACAGGCTAAAAAGGTTACATGGGTATTACGATTAATTGAGGAAACTCCTGAGAAGAAAACAGATCCCCCTCTCCTTTTTTTCCTCTCCCACCTGGGGAGAGGAGTTCTTGCTATCATGGTTTAATAAGTTCTAACCACAGTGTCTGCTACAAAATCAGAGGTACGAATGCTAGTCCTTCTCCCCCTATTAATGGGGGAGAAAACAAGAGGGGGTGGCATTGAAAAAAACACTGTGGTATAGCTTGCAACTCAGGCTATTAATGAATATATATTCAATTCAATACTTCCAGAAAAATAGTGAGACATTTATTTTGGAGAGATTTAACACAGATAATATTTATAAAGGAAAAGAAAATGAGTGATTTAAAAAAATACGTAGATAAAAGAAAAAAATCTGATAAAGAATTTGCATTGGAATATGAATCAGGTTATGAGCATTTTAAAATTGGAGCTTTATTGCGTCAGGCTCGCGAAGAAGCAGGATATACCCAGGAGGAACTGGCAAAACAGCTCCATACCCAAAAGACTGCCATATCAAGAATAGAAAACCATGCGGAAGATATTCGACTCTCTACTTTGGAGAAAATAGCAGATGTGCTGGGTAAAAAGATTTTACTGAAAATTGTATAAAAACTTCACTGAAAGAGACAGTACAGTTTAAACAATTACATCTTCAGACCTGTTACCAATAAGTAGGGAACCCGTAGCTTAGAAGTACGGCAGATTCCACCGCCCGCCTCTGGATTCGACTTTGAGATCGTCCAGAGTAGGCGACTTCACATTGACTTTCAGGTAGAACCCCTGCCCGAGCCCGCCGGGAGTCCAGTGGAACGACAGCTCCCAGCAGTGGAGATCACGGTAGATGTTAAAGTCGTGGCTCACCAGAGATCGATCTAGGAGATCGAACCGGGCCGAGTACCGGATGCGCCAGAACTTGGTAATCTGCAGACGCAGGCCCAAATTGCCCCAGAACTGGTCTTGCGGGTCGTTGGGATCAAACCGGTTGGCGGAGTAGCGGAGGCTGAGGGTAGCGTCCCACAGCTTACCACCGGAGATGGGCTTCCTGTTGGTTCTTGATAGCGGTTTTTCCTCTGCTTTGCTCAGATCAATTTCTGCAGTGTCAGCAGTGGTGGTGTCCATTTCGGTGACTTCCTCCCTGCCTGCCCACCGCTTTCCGGAGAATCGAAAACCGGTGGAAGCGCTCATGTTGATCAGGCGTGGTGACGGCATACCCCACTGATTCATCCGCAACTCGTCCACACGGACCAGCTTATCGTCCTCACGGTGGACATTGTAGAAATCGTGCGTAATGGAGAAGTCCAGGTTCAGCTTTCCCGCCAGCTTAGCCCGGATAGACGACCGGAGATTGGCAAGCTTAAACTGTTCTGACGTGAAGTTGTAGTTGCTGCTCATATTCCAGGTGAGGAGGTTGTTGATCTTTTTCTCCTCACCGCCGCGAATCACTTTTGCCTGAAGGACGTTCTTCAAGGAGAAATTGAGTTTCTTCGCCTCGCTGGTAGAAGTGGCGCCAATCATGGTGCCGCTGAACCGGTCGAAGAGGTGTTCGCCGCCAATGCTGTCGGTGAGTGTCTTGAAATATCCCGGATCATAACCGAAGATTGGCTTTGAATAGTCCGGCGTATAGCTGAAACCGATAGATGGCGTCATCGTATGTCGCAGTGCCAGAAGGGGACCAATGTTCACCGGGAAGAGTCCGTAAAGCTTGGTATTGGCGCTCAAGGACAGGGAACCGGTGTGACGGGCCTTGAAGCCTTCTACTTCATACTTGTCCGGGAAGTTGCCGAGAGTATCTGCTGCTTCGGCATTAAAATAGCGGGTGATCCACTGTTCGCGAAAGCTCAAACTGGGCTGGACAGCGATATGTTTGAAGATCCGAAAGGAACCGGAGAGAGACATATTGTGTGTCCAGCTGTTGTCTTGCTCATGGTCGAGATCTTGCCAGAAAAAAGTATCGCTTGTGTCGTAGATCGTATTACCCAGGGAATCCTCGCCCACAGAGTCCACGTAAGTCGTATCATATTCCGATTCATAAAAACCGGTCTGCTTATTCTTCAGAGTGCTGTTATAGGTCCAGTAGATGCTGCTCCCTTTCCCGCTTCCGCCGAATAGCTGAGACTGTCCCTTCCGGAAGGAGAGCGACGGCAGTACGGCGTTGGTTTCATTGATCCGTTGGCCTTCCCTGACGGGTGCTTCATAGTAGATAGAGTCAATTCCTGCTGACATATGGGTCTTTGCCTCCGCCATAAGGTTGCGGTTTTCCGAAACGCTGGCAGAGAGACTCAATCCCAGCTTCGGCCACCGCTTGGAGTAGTTGGCACTGGAATTAGCGGTCTGCTTCAGCCGGGTACTCCTGTCCACGCCCAGTTGGCGGTTGAACGTGTTGTCGCTGTAATAGCTGGCGTTGACGTTGAACGACTGATTGTGCCTCATCTGCTGACGGTGATTCCAGTTCAGAGACCACCCTACTGAACCCGGGCTGTCGAAGAGGTCTACAATATCCTTGGAAGCGATCTGCCGGTTATAGCGGAAATTGAAGCTCCCGTTAAATCCGTACCGGACGAAGTAGCTGTTGCGGCTCTGCAGGAGTATTCCCTTCTCATCATAAAAGTCGAATAGAAGGCGACTGTTGACGAACTCATTCACGGCCCAGAAGTAACCGAGTTTTTTCAGGTATCGGCCCTGCGTAGCGTTTTGCCCGTATGACGGCATTATCCAGCCTGAGTGGCGCCTGCCGCCCTGATCGGGGAAGACACCGAACGGAAGCCCGAACATAGGTACACCGCCCAGGTATAAGACGATGGGTCTGACGATTATTTTATCCTCAGATATCATCTTCATCTTTTGGCTCTGGAAGTGGAAGTGCGGACTCGGGTCCAGGTCGCATGTGGTGTAAGCGCTGTGAGTGACGTAGTAAGTGTCTTCCTCCCGGTTGCGAATCTCTGATCCCCGATAGTAGCCGTCATCAAGCTGAGTCTTCCCGTGCTTCACTCGACCTCTGCCAGTAGAGAGGTTGTAGGTTAGGGATTCGCCGGTCATGGGATTTCGCCCTTTCTGCTTGAGAACTGGGAAATTGTCAGGAGTTGTGATAGAGTCATTTTCTATGTTGAAGGAAGGGAGGGCGTGCATCAGATTCTCATCCCACGAGACAGCCACAAATCCCGATTCCAGTTGCAGGTCCTGATAATCAATGTGTGCCTCTTTCCTCAAGGTAGTCAATTCTTCAGGAATGAGATAATCCAGCGTGTCGGCCCGGTAAGCGATGGGATCAGTGATATTCTGTGAGGCTTCATCAGGATGATATTCTCCCCGGGCGCCTCCAGCCACCTTGATGGTTTGCAGTTCAGCATTGCCGGCAGAATCGCCAGTGAACTCCAGTGTAATGGTATCGCCGGAAGCGATGTTTTTGCCCTGATAAACTGAGTCCTCAAACAAATGGTAAAGCGTAGTTGCCATCCCTTCAAGCCGGACGGAGTCGAGCTTGCCGTCCACCATAAACGCCTCCAGTCGCTTTCCGGTCATGTCGTCCTCAAACTCTACCGGAGTGTACTCTTCCTCGGAGCCGGTTGTATCTGCCGGTGATTTCACTTTGCCCCGGCTGGGATAGACAATATGTGCTTTATCCGGGATGGAGAGGTGTTTAAGTATTTCTTCGTCGTAGGTTAGGAAAATTTCCGTGCCGGAAATTATTCTGTCCTCCTGAGTGATAACAGGTTCCTCAAAAAGGATTGAGGTTTCAGCAACGGCGTCGTACACACTTCGGCCGCATGTCGCTTTGCGGTCTTCCTCATCGATTACCACATTACCCAAAGCCGTGTAGCTGGCAGCGTCCTGTTCTTCCTTCTTGCGATATGTAATGCGCTGGGCGGTGATGGTCTGTTTCTGCTGAACAAACCTGACTGAGCCATTTGCAGCGCCGCTGTCAATCTCCATGTGATATTCCAGGGTATCTCCTGTTAACTGGTAATCGGGATCATAAAATTCATTCTTGTCGTATCCGGTGAGAATGTCCAGTTCCGTATCCATGTGCAGCGAGTCAGTAGTCAAAATCTGTTCTCCCTTTACCATGCGGACATCCTGAACAAATGTGGCACTGTTGACAGCTTGGCGGAAGTAGGCTCTGTCGGAAGTGAGTATAGCTTCACCCTTCCGGAATTTCACATTCCCACGAAGGAACTGGGTTGCATTACCATCCTTGTCTGTAACACTCTCCAATTCATCAGCGTGGACCAGCCGGAGACGTTCCTGGGAGGTAGCGACCGTTAACAGAAGAGAAAAACAAAGAAAGGTTTGTTTCACGAATCGTCGTCCGGGTAGCGATCTTTCCAGAGATGCTTCAGTCGTTTGCGCATGTATTCTTCATATCCTTGGGTAGAAGGTCGGTAGAAAGCTTCAGCATCCATCTTTTCCGGGAAGTAGTTGGTTTTAATGAAGTGCCCGGGATGGTTGTGGGGGTAGTCGTAGTCCTTGCCGTAGTCGAAAGATTTCATAAGTGGTGTAGGTGCATTGCGTAAATGCAAAGGTACCGGGGAGGTTCCTCCTTCGCGTATTTTCCGTGACGCTCTCGCAATGGCCAGTGTACTGGCGTTTGATTTTGCAGCTGCGGCAAGATAGGTTGTCACTTGGGCGAGAACCAGCGATGCTTCCGGCATCCCGATGGCGTGGACGGCGTTAAATCCTGCGGTAGCCAGCGGCAGAGCCTGAGGGTCGGCATTTCCGATATCTTCGGATGCGAGGATAATGAGCCGTCGAGCGATGAACTCCGGCTTTTCTCCCCCTTCCAGCATGGTCGCCAACCAGTAGATGGCGGCATCGGGGTCACTCCCGCGGACGGACTTGATGAAGGCCGAAATAGTGTCATAGTGATAATCACCGGCTTTGTCATACAGGTTCGATTTGGACTGAAGAGCTTCCTGTAAAGCCTCTACGATGATAGTAATTTTTCCGTGCTCATCTTTCACCAGAGCCAGAGCTGCCTCCAGCGTGTTCAGCATCTTTCGGGCATCTCCTCCTGCTGATCTGATCAACTCCTCTCTTACGTCTTTGGCAAAGTGAATGTTCTTCAATGCCAATTGAACATCTGTTGATAGAGCCCTGGTCAGGATTGTGTCGAGCTCTTCTTCAGAAAGTGGATATAATTTCAGTACCCGGCAGCGGGAGAGCAGTGGTGAGATGACCTCAAATGATGGGTTCTCGGTTGTAGCGCCGATGAAAAGGATTACACCCTGCTCAACGGCGTGGAGTAGAGCATCCTGCTGCGCCTTGTTGAATCGATGGATCTCGTCAATGAAAAGGAGTGTCTGTCGATTCATCTGGCGGTTAGTCTTGCCGATCTCGAGGACATTCCGCACATTCTTCACTCCGGAAGAGACCGCCGAAAGCTCGTAGAAATCAGAACCTGTCTCCCGGGCGATGATCTTGGCCAGTGTAGTTTTTCCGGTTCCCGGCGGACCCCACAGTATCATGCTGAAGAGAGCATTGTCTTGGATTGCTGTCTTGAGAAGAGTGCCGTCTCCAGCAAGATGGGGCTGCCCGATGAAATCAGCTATCAATCCAGGGCGGATTCTTTCAGCGAGTGGTGGCAAAGTAGAGTTCGTTGTCATCTCATACAAACTTAGACCAGTCGCCGTAGAAAGTCAAACAAATGAGATGGGAATTGAAATTGCAATTATGCTCAAGCCGTCTTACACTCCGCTCACTTGAAAGGAGAGTAAATATGATATTTCACAGTTTGTTTATTATGCTTATGACAAGTGTGGCTTTGGGAGCTGTACTTCAAGATGATTCCCCAGATACTGTGGATACGGGTGAGGTAACAACCCCCAGCGGACTGCGTTATCTGGATATGGAATATGGTGAAGGTTCATCGCCTGAAAAGGGTCAGAATGTGGTCGTTCATTACACAGGCTGGCTGCCGGATGGAACCAAGTTTGACAGTTCAGTTGATAGAGGTCAGGCTTTTACATTCAAGATTGGTGTTGGACAAGTTATCAAGGGGTGGGATGAAGGAGTCATGTCCATGAAAGTGGGCGGTAAGCGAATGCTGTTCATACCGCCGGAATTAGGGTATGGCAGCAGGGGTGCAGGAAATGTTATACCTCCCAACGCTCACCTTATCTTCGAAGTGGAACTCCTCGAAATCAGCGAATAATCTTTTCATGATTGGACGAATAAAGACATACTTCACGCAGCGGTCTCCGGTGGATACTGATTCTGCATCAGGACAAAAAGATGTAGTCCCTAAAGCAGTTTGTGCACTCATGATGGAGATGGCTCATTCCGATGGTGAGTTTTCTGATGAGGAGTTAGCACGGATTATGGATGTCATGAAGGAGGAGTTCGGCATTCGGGAAGAGGAAATGGATGAGCTTGTTGCTTTAGCTGAAGAGGAGCGGAAAGAGGCCATTGATCTTTGGCAGTTCAGTCGGCAGATACGTGATAACTGCAGCAGGAATGAGATAAAGGAAATCCTGAAACTGCTGTGGAAAGTAGTATATGCCGATGGACATCTGAATATGCATGAAGATTACCTGATGCACAAACTGGCAAATGTGTTGGGCCTAACTCATCGGGAGTTAATCGATGCAAAGATCGAGGGGAAAGAATATTAGTAATTGATATCCGGGGATTGTGCCTTGTGGACACTATATAGAGTTAATGTTGACAGTACCATTCACCAGTTATTTATCCATCGTAATGACGGCAGGAATGTAGATGGACTACTCTACCACTCACCAGTTATTTATCCATCGTAATGACGACAGGAATGTAGATGGGACACTCTAACAATCAGGATAAATCTTGACAAAGAAAAATAGTCATTTTTTTACATTTAGGGTGTAACTTTCGCGGAACTAGGGGTTCAAAAGCCTTTACCGGCAAAATATCTCCACTTTCCACAATGGTACCCAAGAGTCACATAAAGGTATATAGCCCGTTTTATCAGCGCCTCGTAAGGTTTAAATCACAAGTGGGTACTCACTTTCTGGATTTCAAGCATCGGGAGCTGAATCACATAGGTGACTGGATTTCTAAGGAAAGAAATAGCTGCATGATCCTGGATATGGGCTGCAGTTCAGGATTTACTACCAGACAGTTGGCTATTCGCTTCGGAAGTCATCGAGTTCATGGTGCTGATATCAACTGGAAGTCTGTAAATAAATGCAGATCAAGATACAATAATATCAAATTTCACTATATAGATGCCAACTTCTATCGTACTTATGGCGGTAAGTTCGAAACCGTTCTTTTATCTCATGTTCTTGAGCATGTTAACCAACCCGTAGCATTACTAAACCGGGTAAAGACTTTACTGCCTGGGGATGGAAAGCTAATTATCTGTGTTCCGCAGGAGCGTATCCGGGGTGACTCTGCCATTCCAGAGAACTTCTACAATCTGATCCGGCTGAAGTTTGAAAATGTTCATCGTTTGAAATACAGTTACAACAGACTTACTTCTATTTTGGAAGCTGCTGGGTTAAAACCAAATGGATACCAGTATGTCCACGGGCTGTGGGAAAATGGCAATATCGAACACTTTTTCAACCACAGTCTTATCGTATATACTCAGAAGAACGGCGAGCTGTAAATCCTCTACGGATAAACTTTAGTAACGTCTATCCTTCCATTGCATGGACTGTAGATGTATCTTCTGCCATGAATCATACCCGACTCAAACGATCGTGGCCTGCCTATCTTGAAGCTCATAAATCAGGAATTCTTAATGAGAAGGTACGACAAGCCCTAAACATGCTGGAACAGTGTTTTGTTTGCCCACGTGACTGTGGAGTAAACCGGCAAAAGGATGAATGGGCTGTATGTAAGAGTGGACGTTATGCAGTAGTGAACAGTTTTTTCCCGCATTTTGGAGAGGAGAATTGTCTCCGTGGATGGAACGGTTCAGGGACGATATTCTTCAATCACTGCAATCTGAAGTGTGTTTTCTGCCAGAATCATGATATCAGTCAGCCGGCTGCAAAAAAAGCGGGTGGACAAAAGGTGAGCCCCGTGGAGTTGGCCAATATGATGATAGAATTGCAGAACCGGGGTTGTCATAACATCAATTTCGTAACCCCGGAGCATGTTGTTCCACAGATCGTGGAAGCATTGCCGCTGGCCGTCGAAAGTGGGCTGCAAGTGCCTTTGGTTTATAATACCAGTGCCTTCGACTCACTGAAGAGCCTGAAGTTGATGGAGGGATTGGTGGATATTTACATGCCCGACTTCAAGTTCTGGGACAGGGAACTGTCCCGTCGCTATCTGAAGGCGGTAAAGTATCCTGAAGCGGCGAAAGCAGCTATCAGGGAGATGCATCGGCAAGTGGGTGATCTTCGGACTGATGAGAGAGGGCTGGCGGTGCGGGGAGTACTGGTACGGCATCTGGTCATGCCGGGCATGATTGTTGATTCACGTGAGATTTTCTCCTTCCTTGCTGATGACATTTCAAAGGACACATTTATTAACATTATGTCCCAGTACCGTCCTGCATTCAATGTGAATGAGAATTCCTATCCTGAAATCAACAGACCGGTTTCATCACTTGAACTTCAAAACACTTATGAACAAGCCCGGGAAGCGGGTCTGCGTCGCTTAGATTGAAAGCGGGTACCTTCGCAATATTCTAAGAATTCCTGGAAAATCGTAAAGTGCAGGGGAGCCACCTCGCGGATTCGAACCGCGGACCTACTCATTACGAATGAGTTGCTCTACCAGCTGAGCTAAGGTGGCAATAAAAATTTGTCGGGACGTTGTTCTGCTCCCGATTTACCGGGGAGCTAAGGTTGCGTCAGCGGCGCGAATTTAACCTGATTTATTGACGAGTTCCATGAATTAATCTACCGTTTTAGTTATACAGAATATCTGTGGTAATAGGTTGTGGGTTGTTGATTGTTTGTCAAGTTTACAAAGTAAAGTTTCTTTCTAAAGAATCTGCAACAATCATCTAGTCTTGGTTTGTATCTTTATTGAGAATGGTTCTACTACAATTCAGACATATTCTCCAATCAGGCAAACAGTAATGGATCTACAGAATATTAAATTTGAATCTGTTTCCTTTTGGAAAGAAAAGGTTGGTCATCAGACGGACTCGAGGATACAGAAGTTCATGACCCTGAGGGCTTATGAGGATTTTGAATGATTTGCGTCAACATAACTCATATAATATGGAGAGCTGCAAATGGCATCTGTAGAAGAGAAAATCAGATCACTATCCATTGAAGAGAGGGCTCTTGAGCGGGAAAGACAGATTGAAAGTCATAAGGTAGATCCTGATGACGTGGAGCATATCCGGAACCTATGGGCTAATGATCCGCGGTGGCAGGGGATAACACGTCCCTATACGCCGGAAGACGTACTTAGACTTCGAGGAACGTTGAAGATCTGGTACACCTTTGCCCAGGCGGGAGCGGAACGGCTGTGGCATCTTCTCCAGACAGAGGATTACATTCACGCTCTCGGGGCACTTACGGGGAATCAAGCAGTGCAGCAGGTGGAGGCCGGGCTCAAAGCTATCTATCTGAGCGGGTGGCAGGTAGCAGCCGATGCCAATCTTGCCGGCGAGATGTACCCGGACCAGAGTCTATACCCAAGCAACAGTGTTCCTGAGGTTGTCCGACGGATTAACAATGCTCTCCGCCGAGCCGACCAGATTCAAGTGCTTGATGGACGCAAGGACGGTCCCTATTGGTTCGCCCCCATCGTAGCGGATGCCGAAGCAGGTTTTGGTGGACCCCTGAACGCATTCGAGCTGATGAAAGCCATGATTGATGCCGGAGCTGCCGGTGTTCATTTCGAGGATCAGCTGGCATCGGCGAAGAAGTGCGGACACATGGGCGGCAAGGTACTGGTACCCACAGGAGAGTTCATCACCAAGCTGATTTCGGCGAGATTGGCAGCCGATATTTGTGGAGTCTCCGCAATCCTGATAGCTCGAACAGATGCTGATTCGGCGAAGCTCATCACCAGCGATAGCGATGAAAGGGATCATCCATATATAACAGATGAACCGCGTACCTCCGAAGGGTTCTACCATTTCAAGGGAAGTATTGAGGCCTCCGTTGCCCGGGGGCTCGCCTATGCTCCGTATGCTGACATGATCTGGTGTGAGACTTCTCACCCTGATTTGAATGAGGCCAGGAAATTCGCTGAGGGAATCAAAGCAGTCTTTCCCAATAAGCTACTGAGCTACAACTGTTCACCATCCTTTAACTGGAGACATCATCTTGACAAGGCAACAATAGCCAAGTTTCAGAGGGAGCTGGCAGCTATGGGATACAAGTTCCAGTTCGTGACTCTGGCCGGTTTCCATGCTCTGAACATGGGGATGTTCGATCTTGCCCGTGCCTACAATGAAGATGGTATGCTGGCATATTCCGATTTTCAGGAGTTGGAGTTTGAGCACGAGAGGAAGAGCGGCTATATGGCTATCACACACCAGAAGTTCGTTGGAACGGGCTACTTCGACCGCGTAATGAACTGTATTACCGGTGGTGAAAGTTCTGTTGGTGCACTGGCAGATTCTACGGAAGAAAAGCAGTTTAAGAAGAAGAGTAAGGTGGAAACCTCACCATCCTCTGTTGCGGCATCACCTGGAACTTGATGCTATTTCTGTAAAGGTGTCGTCTGAGCGGCACGGTATGCTCCTATGATTTCTCCTCCATAGAACGCAAGAGTTATAAACGTAAAGAATCCTCCGCGGATCTGATGTCCTTTGTCAAGATGTGTATGGGCCAGATTTGCTGACAGGGCAAAGGTGAGAAAGCCGAAGATCCCATCCCAAGTCCGTCCGGCGTAAATCCGTCCGCTGCCTGGTATCAGGACCGAAAGCGCTGCAGCCAGCTGTGGTGATTTCCCGTTCTGTTGAACCTGTAAGGGTGAGTGCACATGATTAATCAGCCGCCCGTCAGTATGGAAGGTTTCGTCGACTGGCAGGATTTTCAGGTTGTCACGCAAATGGTAATGATATGCTGAGGGGTTGCACCTCACGATTCTATCGGCTGCCATTATTGTCCCTGTGAAAATACCCTTCTCCGAAATACTCTGAGCAGCGTAGTTGCTGCAGCTTGGGTAAAACTGACACGCCAGCAAAGAAGTGCTGTAGCTGAACCGTTGCCAGAGAGCTATTGGAGATATTAGCACCTTTTCAGTGAGAGATGTTTTGTTTGACGCCAGGACTGTGTCAGCAGGGTGCTTAGTCTGAGCGGAGAGGAAGCACAGAATAATAGCGATGAATACAACAATGCGGAATATTTTCTTCATAGCTGAAAATTACTCTTGAAATCTTCCTACTTTCCACCCATATTTCTAAACAATGAGATTCCCATCTGTTACGCAAGTGAACTCTCTGTTCAGCCTGTTTCTGGTTCTAATTCTGTTTGCGCTTCCGGTCAGGGCAGTTGATATTTACCTGCTCCATACGAATAACACCAATGGCGCTCTGGAAAACTGTCTCTGCCCGGGGAAGTCGTACGGCTCTCTGGAGAAACGGGTTCACTACATTCGTGAATGGCTGAACTATCACTCCAACACCATTCTGGTAGATGCCGGCGATTTTCTCTCATCTACCAGCAACACTCTCAAGGACAGCATCGCCTTCAGGGGCTATGAATTGATGCCGTATGACGTCGTCGCCCTGGGAGATCAGGAATTCTTTCGGGGAATTCCTTTCTTGAGTGAGCTGATGAACAGAAGCGATCTTCCATTCGTGGCATCCAACCTTCAACAGCCGCAACTTCCCAATCTCCAGAGTGAGTTGATTATTGAGCTGGAAGGCATCTCGTTCGGTATCTTTTCGGTTTTGGATCCAAGCATCTTTCGTTTCTATCCCAAGAGTGTATCAGAAACTGTGGAAATCCTCCCCTTCGAAAACGTCGTTACCCAGCAAGCTGCGGCTCTTCAGCATAAATCAGACGTGGTCATCATGCTCTCCCATCTTGGGATCGAGAAGGACAGAGAACTTGCTGGTTCGGTAGAAGGTCTTGACATCATCGTAGGCGGGCACACGCAGACCATTCTGCAAGAACCGGAGAAGATCAGGAACACGCTCATCGTGCAAGCTGGGAAGGACGGCTACTATGTAGGAGAACTTAAGCTGACGTTCGATGATGAAAAGGAGCTTCAGTCCTACAACGGTAAACTGATACCCATGGATATAACTTTGCCTAATGACTCGGTTATGGTGGATATGATCGTCGAATACAACCGTCTAAAACGCCAAAGCCTCACCAGACGGGTGGAGCGAATTCTACCAGTACCGACAGAATATCTGGTTGCACCGGTAGAAAAGTGCGGAAGCTGTCACCCCAAGAAACTGGAGCACTGGTTGACAACTCCCCACGCTGCATCTTTTGCGACACTGGAGCATGAACATAAGCACAAATCTCCCGACTGTCTGGCGTGCCACACAACTGGTTTCGGCAGGGACGACGGTTATCTGAACTACAACATCACAGCTGGTCTGAAGACGGTGAATTGTACTGAATGCCACTCTGTCCCTGAGGAACATTTGGAAGAGCCATATATGGTTGATGCAAATCTACCTACTGAGGAAAATTGTCTAAGATGCCACGACCAAATGAACAGTCCGTCGTTCGAGTTTGCACTGTTCAAGGAGCAGATTCGCCATCCGGTAGAGGAAGAGTTAGTCGAAGTTGAACCTGCTGAAGAGAAGGTTGCACTGATAGATGTTCCTCCTAAGGAGATATCTGAGGAACCTGTAGTTGAGGAAGAGATAGTCATGGTCGAGGCTCTTATTGCTGCAGATGAGGCTCAAGAGGATACCGTTTCGGCTGGGATGTCTAAACTGCCTGAACCGGAGGTTTCTGTAGAATCAGAAGTTGAACCTGTGGCAGATGAAGCAGAGACATCAGGGGAGACTTCTGTTCTCTATTTGACATATATCGTTGTCGAGGGCGAGAGCCTTTGGAAACTATCTGAGTTTTTTCTGGGCGACGGTAAGAGGAGGCTGGAAATCTATAAACTAAACAGAGAGAATATTTCAGACCCCAATCTTATTCGAGAGGGGCAGGAACTTCTAATCCCATTATCACAGGAGGAGAAATAGCATGGAAGCTTTGATAGAAAGAGTGACTGATAATCCAATCCTGTTAGGTATTGTCCTGGTACTCGTTGCCATTATAATATACGCATTGACCAAACGACTGATGAAGGTAGCGTTGTTTATCATGGTTCTTTTGTCGGTTTACATCGGCTATTTGGTTATGACTGGTCAGGAGCTACCAGAGGAACTTCAGAAAGGGCAGGCTTTGTTTAAAGAGGTATTGAATAAAGTAAAACAATTACTGGGCAGGCAATAACAATGAAATGTGGGAAAAACTGATTGCAGATTGAAGGTTCTCTTTATGCTATCGCCTCCCGCAGTCTCCTCGTTAGAACTCTCATAATACCCTGAACAATATCCATCCTCGATGCCATCAGATCGAAGAAATCTTCTCCGCTGATTCGAAGCAGTACAGTTTCTTCCAGAGTTGTGGCCGATGCTGAACGGGGCTCCTGATCCATGATAGCCATTTCGCCTATAAATTCAGTGTTCCCCAAAGTTGCAATCTCCTTGTCTTCCTTATGAATACGGACTGCACCGTCTACTATTATGAACATGGAGTCGCCTGGGTCTCCATCCTCGAAGAGTACTTCTTTAGGACCTAGATTGATAGTATCAGCAATCTGGGCGATGTGAGATACTTCTTCGCCAGAGATATCCTGAAAAAGTGTGACGCCCTTGAGAAAGAGGGTCTTTTCAAGTGTGGTGTACATAGGTATTTCCTCCATTAATTCTCTGTTTTCGAGGCCAACTGGCTTCCACTCTTTGCCTCTCTTGGCTAATATTTCCCGGTGGATAAGGCTGTTTCTTTCGGACAGCCATTGAGCGGATACAACCCCATCTTCGATTTCCAGCCGCTTTTGGAGAAGGTAATCAAATGCAACGGCAGAATTGTAATTGCTTTCTCCAGTGAGCCATTCGGTGAGCCAATCTTCGGCGGATTTGGATTGCAGTTCAAAGTGCTTTATACCTGCTTGAGCTTTCTCTGAGGGATTGGACTCATCGAGAAGCGGCACGACTGTCTCCCGCAGATTCTTAGGAAGGACGTTGTCCAGGTATTCCAGGACATTTGCCAGTGAGGAAGCTCCGGGAGTCGTAACGGCATGTGCGAAAGTTTTTAATGGAGCATCCTGGTGATTCAGGAGGGCCAGTTTAAGAATAATAACTTTCATTTGACTCAGCTGGGTGGACAGCATGTCGGTGATTAGAAATACGGCTTTATCTTCCAGGAAATGGGTGAGAGCATGTTCTGTCTCATACGCTTGAATTAGAATTTCTTCCAGGAGAGTCGTTGCTTCTTCTAACCTGGTTTCATCCAATCTACCACGCTTAGCGATCCGGGAGAGAGAATCAGCGATTTCCTGCCGGTTGCTTAGTGAGGTTTTCGGCCAGGCACTGATGAGAGCCCCGGCGGTTTCCGGACTGTCAAGATCTCCCAGACACTTGAGAGCAGTATTGATATTACCGTCAGCTTCCTCATTTCTTGTAATTGATTTGATAACTGTTATCAATACTTCTTTGGGATCATGGAGAAGCAGGGCTCGCCGGGCTGCAGGTGCTGTAGCTGAGTCCTTGAGGTTGCTTACAAGGGGAGAAATAGCAGCAGATGCAGGCCGTTTCCCAGCAAGGACAATAGCCCCACGGCGTACATCTGAGTCTTCATCCGTCAATAGCTTCAAGAGGATTTCCTGCGACAAGATGTTTGGCAGATGTCCCACCGTAAGCAGTGAGTCAAGCCGTGTCTTTGTATCCCGTTCTTCAAAGAGCGAGTTGAGAATTGACCGTCCATCTTTAGCATCGTCACCACCCATAAGAAGCAGCCCGGCTGCGGCAGCAGCTCTGACAGAAGGAGAACTGTCTTTCACCAGATTCTTCATGAGAGGCACAGCTTGACGAAGTTTCCGATGACCACAGACCAGGAGTGCATCCGCCGTCAGCTCTCCATCTGTTTGTCTCACAAGATCCATTACAGCTTTATCAGGAATGGTGCCAGCAGAATCTTTTGTTAGTTCCAGCACTTTCCGCTGGATTGCCGGTGAACCTCTTTCAAGGAGTCGCTGGAGATCATCCTTCCAGGCTTTCAGGGGGAGACTATTGAGTGTTTCCAGAGTAAAGAGCTGCTGGTGCTCATTACCTTCCAAAAGGGTGTTGCGAAGAATCTCTACTATGGCAGGATCGGTATAGTCAAACTCAAGTTCTTCGAAGTCAAGCCGCCGTTTATCTACAGCCTTACGCAGTTCAGAGACGTAACCCTTTTTCAGTCTAACGTTGGCAATAATCCAAACGAATAGAATAAAGATTGAGGGGATGCTGAGAATACGGATATCACCAAATAGTGACATCAGTCCGATGATGATGATACCGGTCAAACCGCCGGCGACATTTTTGATGGTGCCGTCAATGAATGGTTTTGCACGGCTTTTCTCTTGAGGTGAAACTGGAAGCCAGAGCAGTTGATTGGAGATATCGTGAAGTGTGAATCTGAAGATCTGGTCGCCCGCCTTTACTCCAACAACCGTTACCAGGACAGGGACCAGAAATATGGCTGTACTGCCCAAAAACAGTGTCCCCGGCAGGATCATGAGAGCCAGGAGGATGCCGAACCTGGCAAGAAATCTGCTGGTGAAGAAAAACTGAATCAGGATAGAGATCAAGCCGATGACACCGTAGAGTGTACCGAACAGTGAGGCCATTTCCACCTCATCCGGATTTTTACTGACGACGATTTTCATCTGGTAATCTACAAGTGTTCCTACAACTGTAGCTGCAATGATGGTCAACATAATTACTTGAAGATAAGGTGAACTAAGAACTCCTCTTTTCTTTTCATTGGAACTGTATGTTCTCTTTGGGGCAGGAGCCGCAGCCTGTCCAGCGAACTGTTTGCTGTAGAGGATCATCAGAAGGCTCAATCCTATGAAAAGTGCTGTGGCCGGGAGGAGAAAATTTATTGTAAGGAGATCCACCAACGATCCCATGGAAAAACCGAGAGCAGTATTGGCGATAGCTGCTCCACTGGCTATGATGCTGAACAGCCTTTTGGCTTCCCGTGTGTCGAATGCTGAGTTAGCAAACAGCCAGAACTGGATCGCCGTAATAGTGCTGATTACTTCAAACCAGATGTAGAGGACTGGATACATCCATTCGTATAAAAAGAGCTGGATAACGAGATACGACACGACACCAACGGTATAAGTTGTCACCATAAGAGGAAAAAGGGAAAAGCGTTTTGATAACCGGGAATGAACAGCGATGGTTATGGCGATGGCTATTGCAATAAGGATGAACATGTGAGGCAGGTATTTGGTGGGGAAGCGACTGAGGAAAAAAGTATCCCGGGCAGTTCTGCCAAAAATAAACGAACCAATAAGAAAGAAGAAGCCAAGGAAAAAGGAGAAAACACGTTTCCCCTCGCCTTTGTTGATCTTGAGTAAATTGTTTAACATTGTCATTCAGTTTTGCTCAGCCTGCTATAACGGTCTTCGAGTGAATAATTCTGACATTCATAGATTTTAGCTAATTCCAGTAATATTCACTGCTGAATAAATGATTGCTCGTGCCTGATTTTGTATATGATTAATCAAAAACATATCGCTCATCATAATCTATTT
>CAZHRR010000044.1:0-16934 GCA_964534955.1 uncultured bacterium | reverse complement strand
ATCACTCCGTGCAAAAGCTGCTGAAAATGCACTTCCACAGAAAGGCGCTGAGGTGCTTGCCCTTTACGCTGCTGAAGATATTCGAACCATATATGATTGGTTGACATTAACAAACTCGGGCACACAGAAGTATTGGGATGTCCCAATTCTTGCACAAATCGACCCAAATGAGTTCTGTGCGACCTATCTAGAAATGAGCCCTGCCAGTAGAAAGTATATACCCGATATTCTAAATGACCGATATAAGAGAAATACAGGTAACGCCGAGCTCCTTCCAGAAAAGGAATGGCTTGAGCAAGTAAGAAATATACTACATAAAGAGGTATCAGAAAGATCTGCATCCCCAACTACAATAACAATCAACCATCTGATTGTAGATTCTCTCGAACCATCAATTGAAAGATTGTCATCGCTTGAAAAAAGCATAGATAACAAGCGCTTGGAGCAGACGGGAACAACGTACAGAGACAGAAATGAAGACGAGCAGTAAACGAAATAATGCAAGAGTAATAATATTTTTGCAACCCGCTGCTCAAGCGCAAATCCGTTGATAAATGGTTGCCTGTCTGCTATTGTTAAATACTGACGATGGGGGTGATAATATTAATCTGTGAGCCAAACTCAGGGAATCGTTCAAAGAGTGCCTCTTGGAAAACTTTTCTAATACTTTCACATTCAACCGTGTCAACCTTAGCATTTACCGCCAGATCGAAGAGGATCATATTGTGTTCACCGGATTGCACTAACCGAAAATCGTGAATCGATTCAACACCGTCGTTCATATCTACTAAACCCTGAAGGAATTGTGTGATTCTCTCTGCCTGTTCACCCCGGGTAGTGGTCGGGTCCACATGCACGGTAACACTGGCGTTGAAGCTTCGCTCTAGTGTATACATTGCTTCTTCAGCCAGATCGTGAGCTTCCAGCTGACTCGCTTGTTCATCTACTTCCAGGTGGAGCGAAATGAACCGTTGAGTACCATAGCTGTGGACGATAATGTCATGAGCATTCAGAATGTTTTCAATGGAGATAGCTGTTGAACGGATTTTCTCCAGAAGCTCCGGAGAGGGTGGTTTCCCTAAGAGGGTGTCAATGGCGCTCCTGCCTACTGAGTAACCGGTCCAAATAATGAATATCCCCACACCGATACCAAGAATTCCGTCCCAGGCATTGAGCCCATAGTTTGCCAGGATCATGGAGCCGACAGCCAGCAGTGACGAGAAGACGTCAGAGCGGTGGTGCCACGCATCTGCTTCCAGAACATCAGAACCGATTAACCTACCCAAATCGGCAGAGATTCTAGCCAAAACTTCCTTTATGACAGCAGTGATCAAAATGATTGTAATGAACAACAGGGTTGACTCAGAAATACCTGGGGCTTCCACCCTGCCAACTGAAGACCTGATCATCTCTACGCCGGTGACCACAATCAGCATGGAGAGGATTAGCGTGGTGATATATTCTGCCCTGCCATGCCCATACGGATGCTCCACATCGGCGGGCTTGCCGGTCACCTTGAAGCCGAAAATAATCACCAGCGAACTGAAGCAATCCATAAGGCTGTGAAAAGCGTCAGCGAAAAGGGCAATGCTGTTAATCATCATGGCGATTACCAGCTTCACCACAAATAAAAACAGATTGACAACTGCCGAGAACCACCCTTCAAAAACCCCCACTCTTGAACGTAAAGAGGTATCTTCCTGCAGCGACTGCGGCAATGTTTTCAAATCCGCTGAAGGAACAAGCCGGTGTACCAGGAATCTTGTAATCGAGTTCATGATGCGAACCTTTTGCCAACCCACGCTTCCAGTCCGCCAGCAAGGATCAACTCCTGAGCTGTCTCCCCAACTGGTCTGATAGAGTACTTATGGCCTTCGAGCTGTACAGTTGAGGTCGTGAAATCTATTGATAATTCCAGACCCGGCCTTATTGTGAGAGCTTCATCCCCAAACCTTTCCTTCAGTATGCTTACCAAATCAGGTGACTGAATAAGCAGGTAACCGTTGTTGAGGGCATTCCGGGCGTAGGTCTGGCTGAATGATCCGGCAATAACCATCTGGATGCCGCGATACTTTAGGGCTGTAGCAGCCTGTTCCCGTGAACTGCCGGTACCGAAGTTGAAGCCACCCACCAGAATGTCACCTGTCTGAACCAGTTTACTGAAGGCAGGATCGTAGTTTTCCATCACCACCCTAGCCATCTCTTCCATCGGAAAATCATCAATGTAGGTGTACTTCCCGGGATAGATGCCGTCTGTGTTGAGATTATCCTGATAACAGAAAATGAGCTCACCCGTCATCTTTTCCGGGAAGCCAGCAGTGATCTCGATATTTTCCGACTCCAATGCAGGCGCTTTGTTCTCCCAATAATTTCCATCCGCTTTCGCTGAGTCGTAGTCAATGGGCAGTGAAATTTTTCCTGCTACTGCGGATGCCGCTACCACAGCCGGAGACGCCAGGTAAACTTGTGATTCTCTGGAGCCCATCCGTCCCTTGAAATTTCGGTTTGTAGCTGAGACGCCAACCTCCCCGTCCTCCAGTAGACCCATCCCAAGACCAATGCACGGCCCACATCCCGGAGGCAATGGAATAGCTCCTGCATCCAACAGCGCCTGCCAGTCGCCTCTCCGCTTACTCTCAGCCAACACTTCAATGGACGCCGCCGCTACATAAAAGTCCACACCAAGCGCCACACTCTTCCCGCGAACAACATCAGCTGCAGCAGCAAGATCTCCAACACGGCTGTTCACACATGATACCAAATAAGCTTTGTCAATCCTCACACCTTCCTTTGCCATGACAGAAACATCGGTAATCGTCTTCACATTATCCGGTCCTGCACACTGAGGGCGGACAGTAGAAAGGTCAAGAGAAATATCAACTGCATAAAAGGCATCATTGTCTGGAGTGATAATATTTTCTTCAAGCTCCTGCAGACGCTCTTCATTTAGTCGAGGATGACTGCCGCCGCCGTCCTCGTCCGACGGGATGCCGGTCAGACCGCGCTCTTTGGCAAGCACTACTCGGTTCTTCAACCACTCAAGGGTGATAGTATCCACTGGAAATACACCTGCCAGCGCTCCCCATTCAGTCGTCATATTGGCAATAGCAAGGCGTTCCTCCACTGACAGTCCAGCGATTCCGCCGCCTGTAAATTCCACAGCGTGATTCAGTACTTCGTCACTATTGAACAAACCGCACAAAGTGATAATGACATCCTTTCCGGATACTCCTGGAAGCAGTTTTCCGATGAGCTCTACTCTTGCCACAGGCGGAATCTGCCACCATGTCTGCCCCGCAGCCCAAATTGCAGCTGCGTCAGTCCGCACTACCGGAGTCCCCAAGCAACCAAGGCCGCCGTACATGTTGGAATGGCTGTCGGACGCCACTACCATCGTACCCGGCCATGCGTACCCTTCCTCACACATGATCTGGTGCCCGATTCCGCGTCCTGCTGGATAGAAGTCCACTTCCATCTCAGCGGCAAACTTTTCAATACTGGTATACTTCGCCAGGTTCTCGTCACTCTTATCCTGAATGTTGTGATCGAGAGCAAAGACCGGCTGGCGCGGATTAGCCATTTTAAGTGCACCCATGGATCGGAACTTGCCCATCACAGCGCCAGTGTTATCATGGGTCATGACGTGGGCCGGCTGGATGAATAGAGTGTCGCCGCTGCGGACTTTGTGACAGTCCTCGAGGCCCACAGCGAATTGCTGAACAATCTTTTCTATTAAATTCTGCGGCATCCCAGATTACCTAACCACGGATTTCACAAATAACAAAATCATGTGCATCCAATACTTTATATCACAGTTCCTTAAAACGTAACTCGTGCAATTCATATTGGCATAAACTGACCATCTTAATATTCTCGGCAATCTAACCAGTTTTACCTATCTCTGTGGTTAAGAATAGAAATCCTGAAACATTCACTCAAATACGACATTGGCTAATCTTGGTATTAAGTTTTTCACATGAAATAGAAGGTAGCTTCTCAATCTGTTCACACCATCCTCCGTGGTTTGGTTAGCCATTTCCTTGAGATAGTATTCAATTTCCTCAGATGTAATTCCCCTGTAGCGCAACTCCTCAAATCTATCTGGATATTCATCTGCCATATACCGATAAACAGTGGTGCTTGAAATCTGTTGCCTCATCATCTGATAATGAGGCATCTTGGTAATACGAACATCGTGAATATAGTCATACAGTTCATCATCGGGGAGCACTAAAAGTTCACTTAATTTTGCCATTAGTTCATCAAATTCGTAATAAGAAAAGGAGACAGAAGTATGGGCAGGGCCGACTGCCTGTTCAACTACAATTTCAGAAAATGCCAACTCGAATTCTGTTAAATGGTTTGCTTTCTTCCAAAACAGTATGTGACTGAACTCATGAATCAATGATCTTTTCTTTTTACCATAAGTATCAAATGGTCCATCGATGAATATGATAATATCATTTGTCCCTTGATAGGTTATGGCTTCAAGTTGTAATTCCTGCTGATTTTTCTGTATCCACAGATCATACCGCAGTACTAAAGGAGTTTCCCCATATTCCACTAGAAAAGTTGTATCGGGGTATACTTCAGAAAAATCAATCTGCCAGAATTTCGATAAATCTTCAACAGGGGCTCTTTCCTCCCTGATACCAAGAAGTTTATAAATAGTAACAGATGGTATAATCCTCTGGGGTTCCAACTGTATCATGTGAAATCTGATTTTGTAGGTACTTTTTACAGCTTGCAAAAGAGAATCTGTTTTTGACAAAAATGATTCCCACCCGGTAACTTCATTTTGAAACAGAAAGGGGTACTCGACTGCTAGTTGTTGTTCCATTTCCCAAAAATGATCATCGGGTGAACCGTTAAATGCTTTTTGATACATAATCTCAATATTGGGGACAAGATACCATTTCAGAAATGTTTCCATATCTTGGGAATCAAGGTTAATACTCTTTTGTGGCTTTCTTTCAATAGTCAATTTTGAATCTTGAGAGTCTTCTGTTCTTTCTTTGACTGAATTAACTGATATTTTAGATTTCTTTACTCTCTGTAGTCTTTCTTTCTCATTACCGCAACTGAAAAGCATCAAGAAACATAGCGCCAAACCAATACAAAACAGATATCTTTCCATTACACTATGTACAGAGTTGATTTCTTTTCTGCAGGAAGCAGCATGATACTATTCCATACTGATTGGTACCTTCAGGATGTCCACACACCATAAGCATCGTACGCAACAGGTTTCGCATCATTCGACTCTGCCACCATCGTTAAAGTATCCCGTGATCCGCAAACGAATAGAATGTGTCGCCGGCGATAATAATGTGATCATGAATGGTCACATCAATTGAAGCGGCAGCATCTTTCAGCCGTTTTGTGATATCCAGATCCTCCTTCGATGGCTGGGGGCTCCCCGATGGATGGTTGTGGACCAGCACGAGCGCTGCTGCCTTGTTTTTCAGCGTCCGGTCAATCACCTCCCGGGGATAAACGGCGGAAGTAGTCAGAGTACCGGCAAATAACTCCTCCATGGCTGTAATCTGATTGCGCCCATTGAGGAAAACCACCAGAAAAACTTCCCGTGTCCTGTCGCGGAGATTGAGACGCAGATAATCCACAACTTCCTCTGAAGAACGGAGGAAGTCCTTTCCTATTACTCTGTCATTAAGGTATCTGAGGGCAATGGCTTGAGCCAGTTTCAACCCAATTACGTTATTGGGTCCAATACCGTAAACGGTAGCCAATTCTTCTGCCGGTGCTTCCAATATACCACGTAGGGAGCCGAACTTCTTTAGAGCTTGTTTAGCGGGAACTTTGCAATCCCGGCGAGGAGTGCCGAGAGTGAGGAGCAGCTCAACAATTTCGTAATCGTGAAACCCGTCCAGACCGGACTTCAGAAATTTCTGACGGAGGCGCTTGCGATGCCCCTCCTGAGTCGAATCATTCTTCCTCATTCTTCAATCTGAGGAGCTTCTTTTTAAATTCGCGGAGCTCCCGCACATTACCTGTCTCAATCTCACCAGCCGACCACTTCAGCATGAAATCCTCTTCACAGTCCTGTCCATCATTCTTTTTGTAAAGAAGATATAGCTCGTCATCATCACGAGGTTTGTTCCGGTGGAGAGTTGCCACAATGGAGTAAACCGTATCACTTAAAAGATCATCAATAATACCTTCGGGAAGTTGCTCGGATAACCGAGCTTGCTCAACGCTGGAAAAGCGCATGCCCCCAACCACATAGTCCTGAAATGCCTCATATGCAAACGGAGCAATCTTCTTCACGATTTCCGCCATAGCTTCTGCATAGACTCGGATTTCATACTGGGCATGGGGATCCATCCTGAGGCTCAGGAAATGGAGGATGTTATGGAGATCGTTCTTCCAATACCACTCTGTATAAATATTTACGGGTAGGACAGCCCGCGCCAGTTCCCGGGCAATGCCGGCATCGTTCAATTCCGAATAGATGGCGTAGGACTTATCGGAAATTTCCCGAAAGTAATCCCTCACCTTCTTTTTGAGATCTGCGGAAACTTCACCGCTGCGGCCCTGTTTGTTAAGCTTGCTCTGGAAAAGAATGTGCTCCTCATCGGGAATGTAGAACTCATCCCTGGCTTCAGAATAGCGGAGGCTGTACTCGTTGATATTGGCTGTCCGGTGGCGTACCCATTGTCGAGCTACGAATATTGGCATCTTGGCGTGAAACTTAAACTCCACCATCTCGAAAGGTGTGGTATGCCGGTTACGCATGAGATAACGAATCAATCCTCGATCTTGAGACACTTTTCTTGTCCCCTTGCCGTAGCTTACACGAGCCGCCTGCACGATAGCGTCATCGCCTCCCATACTGTCCACCAGGCGTATAAATCCGTGGTCCAGACAGGGGATGGAGTCTTTGGGGTAAGTTTGTGTATCAGACATTATGAGATATCTTTAAGTACTTCCAGCACTTTTCCCAAAACATCAGGTTTTACGACCACTAAACCGGGGGATATCAATGGGTTCCCATGTTTCCAACTCCGGTTGTTCACGAGTCAACATAAAATCATCTGAAAACATGTCAATTCCCCTGTACAAATTATACCAAGGATTACTTTTGGGAATGAGGACGATTGTATTCGCAACATGTTTTATGTAAACTTCATCTTCTTCAATAATACTATCATTCATTCCCCTAAAATTATCAAAAGCTTTTTTTGTATTCACTATTTTATCTTGTCTGCTTCCATTTTTTAGGTCGTTTCAGTACATATCCGGATTTGCATTTTACCTGATTGGGGAAAATACTTTTCTTGAGTATGCTTTTCCTGATTTCAAAATATCCTGATGCTACTTCCTTTAGGTGAAATGAACGGCGATTAGGCGGAAATAAAACCACAACTTTCTTCTTTGGATACAATTGATGGATGGATCTGACCAATCCCACCAAATCACTATCTGCAGTAATGAGTAAAGCCTTATCGAATTTGTCTTCATGTGCATCTTTCATCATTTCAACGGCAATATTGATGTCCGTCATTTTTTCATTAAACACCGGATAGGTAGAATGGCAAACACGGCATGAATGGGAACTCTTTTGATACTTTCCATAATGAAGAGAAAAATTATCCAGTGTTTCCAGTGCATCAATAAATGTAGATTGCCGCTTGGCTTTATCTATGGGAAATTTTATTCGCGAAGTAAAATAGTGAGTGTGAATTATTTCCTGATTCGGCTTTAGAAGGTACTGAACCATTTTCTGAATATTCAGCCAATACAGCGATTTTGATTTTAAGGTTTTAATTCCAAAGTAAAGATTAAATCCATCAATATAAGCAACAACTTTTTCAGCCATGGTAGCCTTTCCTTATAAAAGAAATCCCGACGGTCGCCCGCCGGGATGGATCAGCGATACTATCGCTGACGCTGTTAGAGTGTCTAAAATTACACCTTCTGTTATTAATACGCAAAATTTTGTTTCTTTGTTTCCTCTCGCTTTTATTCATTTGACGCATCAGCAACCCAGTATTCTCCGTTACAGGGTTGGCAAACTCATGCAGTCAACACTGTAAATGTTTTATCCACAGCTTCAGGTTCTCCTGCCACTAAACCAGGAGATATCAATGTATTCTTATTATTGTATGTAACCGGTTTGCCACGCAGATCTACAAGCGTTCCGCCTGCTGCCTCAATTATGCAATGCCCGGCGCAAATATCCCACTCATTTTTAGGTCGCAAGGAGGCAAAGATGTCAGCTTTCCCAGCAGCTGTGAGTCCCAGCTTATAAGCTACGCTGCCTATGGCACGCAATTCTCCGAAAGTATCTGCAAACGGTTTCCATAATCCGCGACGTGTTTCGGAGCGGCTATTAAGAATAAGCATGTCTCCGAGGTCATCCTTGGCAGCGCATTGGATAGGTTCGCCGTTGAGCTGGGCACTTTCCCCCCGAGCGGCGGAGAACGTTTCACCTGTTACAGGATTGTGGAGAACACCTATCAGCGGAATATGATCCTCAATCAGCGCTACACTCACTACAAAGTGTGGTACTCCTTCGATAAATTCCTTTGTCCCATCAAGTGGATCAACTATCCAAACCCTCTCCTTGGATAATCGATCCGGTGAGTCTGCTGTCTCTTCGGAAAACCAGCCGTATTCAGGAAACTCATTTGTCAGCACTCCTTGAAGATGATCATTTGAGGCGTGGTCGGCTGTAGTTACAGGATTATGATACCCCTTCTCACGTATTTCGTATTCCGACTGGTAATACTGAAGAATAACAGCTCCTGCTTCTACTGCAGCACGAATGGCGGTATTGAGTTCTTTTTCCATAGATATTAAGTTACTAATCTGAGCGTGAAAATTTTAGCTGAAATCACACTATTTTGCGAAAGATAATCAGTTTTTCTCGCCCCTTCCGAGGTCCAATTGAAAGGTTAGGCCACTCCTCTCGTTCTACATTCCATCGTTCTTCAAAGATGCTCTTTACCTCATCCACAGTTGTTCCCCACGGCGGGCCGCCCATATCAAATGTCTTGTCTAATGGAAACCATAACCCGATAAGACAACCATCCGGTTTGAGTATATCATAGATTGCCCTCTCATATTCCTGTCTCCGTGAAGGGTTGATTGCACAAAAACAGGTCTGCTCAATTACGTAGTCAAAAGCACTTGCGCAATTTTTGGCTAAATGGAAGATATCTGTCTGAAGAGTTTCTATTGCCACATTCCTTTTTTCAGACAATTGACGCACGGCAGCAATGGCACTTGGGGCAAAGTCCACAGCAGTAACATCAAACCCTTTCTCGGTGAACATTACAGCGTCGTGACCTTTGCCACACCCAATTATGCATATTTTCCCGCGGTGTAGAGAATCTGCAAGGCTCTCAAAGATCGGCGTAGGTCCGCTAAGATCCCACCTGGCATCATCAGCAAGGTAAATATCCTCCCAAAATTGTGGTTGATCTTCCTTATTACCCATTTTGACTTTTCCCTACAGAGAAATAGATGGCATCAGGATGTGAGAAATACCATCCGCAGACTGATGCCATCCTTCGTAGTATGATCAGGTCAAGTGGGATAATCGAGCTCCAGATGAATTATTCGATCCCTCTGATACTGTAATAATTGCGCTTCTCAATTAAATCCTTTCTATTAATTCAGTCCTTATCAGATCATATGCTTCCCGCTGATTGTATTTCACTTCGGGTCTCAGTAACGCATATATATCGCCTTGAAAATCTGGGTTACTCATTTTCAGGTCCATGTTTCGTATGAACTGTTTTTGGGTAGGCGGTCTATCTACTGAAAAAGCCATGTACTCCCTGTAGCATTCGATGACTGTATTGGTATTCAAATCAAGATTGGTTAACGCATGATAGACGTCAAACAGGTCACGCCCTTTCTTACGCTGATACAAGGCTCTCAGTTTTTTCCAAGAAGTTCCTCTAACTCATAAGTAATGATATGACAAGAGCCGCTGAACCAGCTGTTATCGATTTGATGTTCAATTGTACTGTAACCCAGCACTGAAAAATGTTCCCTACAGTTTATCTCGATCTTGATCCGAAGTTTAATGATGGGAGGAACCTCTGACTTAAAGCGAAATACTACTGTATTGTTATTTGACTTCTGTTTAACGGACGGTTTGCCTAAAAAGTTCATTTGTTTCCTGATGGCTGTCAGAGTGTCTGAGATGGGTTCAGGTCTTATCTGTACAAGATCAATGTCTTCAGAATACCTGACTTGGGGTTTAAGGAATATCTTGTGCAGAGCTGTACCGCCTCTGAACGCCAGTCTATCCTTCAGAAAAGGGTCTGAAAACAGGACGATTAGAGCCCTTTCCATAATAAGATCCTGCTCTACCTGCGAATCTTCGGTCCATGGGGCATGCTCCTTCCATTCATCAATATATCTTCGTGGAATCATCTATAAATCAAGTGCAGTATTTACATAAACCTTCCATTTTTCGTCCAATTCTCCCTTAAGGTCACTATGAGCCAATGACAATGGGACTGCCTTTAGGTTTTTTCTTTCAATAATTTTCCACAAGGAAAGAGAGGGCGATTCGCAACCAATCTCTCTGAGTAAGTAGCCTAGGCGCTGCACGACAGGGGTTTGACAGTTCTTGGCTACTTGGTTAAGTTTAGACGGCTTGATAGCATTAGATAAGTCCTCTAAGACTGGAATAAGCCGGTTCACACCACCTACTTTCCTACTGTAATAAACAAGGTCCAAAGCCGTCAATTCAGGAGATGATACGTTCATGTACCCTACTTCCGTCTTCTTCTGTATAATAGTATCTTCATCCCAGTCACTTTTCGTAAAGAAGCTAATCACCAATTCCCTACTCTGAATATCGCGAAGCGAAGGCTTTTTCGTGACTACTTGATAGGCCATAAGTTGCTGATGCGTAGCACCATGTATAGCCGCGGCAGAGAGAAATCCTACGTAATACTTTTTGTTCAGAAATTTCATCATGTCATCAATGAACAATGGTGTGGGTAGCATGCCCCTATGAGAGTATTGTGGTGGTATAATAACATAGAACCCTCGCCTAATTTGCGCAATTCGATTATTGGATTTAAGGCGGTAGAGATTTTGAAGTAACGCTTTTTCCGAAACATCGAATTGCTCTCTCAATTCTATCAATGTGACGGAATAACGACCTCTTGAACGGATCTTATTCAGATAGTTACTGATGTATTTATAAGTTTTTTTGTGAAGTATCATTGTGTTTGCGATAAACTACACAATGTGTAGCACATTGCAAACTAATATCTCTATCAACAGATTAATTTGAATGTCCGTGTTAAGTCGCTCGTTAAGAGAATCTAAACGTTAAAATATTTTGATTCCGGATGAGAAAAGTACAACCCGCACACAGATGCCGCTGGAAACATAGCCCAGTTTTCCGTCAGCTGAATCCCCGTGTTTGTTTCCACATTTAGTACCTTCCAAATACTATCCTTTTCCGCGTGATCAGGACAGGCCGGGTAACCCGGTGCGGGACGAATTCCTCGGTACTTTTCTTTGATCAGTGCTTCACTATCCAAGTTTTCATCAGGGCTGTATCCCCAGAATTCTGTTCTTACTCTCTCATGCATTCTCTCGGCAAGCGCTTCCGCCATACGATCGGCTAGAACCTTTGCCATGATGGCATTATAATCATCATCCTGTCCTTCGAACTCCTTTACCAGTTCGACTAGACCATGACCGGCAGTCACAGCGAAAAATCCCAGCCAATCATCCTGAGGAGCAATAAAGTCCGCAAGACAATAGTTTGGCTTATCTGGACCTTTGTTAACCAATTGCCGTGGGAAATGGAATTCAGCATTCTCCAGATAAACTGTTTCACATTCAGCACGAGCAGAGAAAAACCCTATAACAGCTTTTGCTGTGAGCTGTTTTTCGGAAATAATCTTTTTCAGCAATTTCCGGCCATCTTCATAAAGCATTTTTGCTTCCTCTCCGTATTTTGAATTATTCAGAATTACGGGAAATTTCCCTCTCAACTCCCAGGCGTGGAAAAAAGGTGTCCAATCAATGTAGTCCACCAACTCATCCAGGGGATATTCTTCAAACACCTTAACCCCCTGAAGATTTGGTTCTGGTGGCTCGT
The DNA here is from genome assembly GCA_964534955.1 of uncultured bacterium. GTDB lineage: Bacteria > Fidelibacterota > Marinisomatia > Marinisomatales > UBA2128 > UBA2128. The sequence continues at coordinate 4,831 of CAZHRR010000044.1, read as the reverse complement.
ATGTTTCCCAGTCTATCTTTTTCTTCCGTTCTCTTGCATCATCCAAAGAAAGAACCAAACTACCTTTTATCCTTGCTTTATGGGATTCTCTGATCTTTTTGAAATCCTCACGAGTCTCTGCAACAAAATCGTCCCTTTTCTCACTCAACAGCGAAGAGACGACTCCCACAGCACGAGATGCATCTATCACATGAATAGTAGCGCCGGTATAGTTCTCTTCAATCTTCACCGCTGTATGTTTCCTGCTTGTGGTAGCACCTCCTATTAGCAAAGGAATCTCAAAACTTTCCCGCTCCATCTCTTTCGCTACGTGTACCATCTCTTCCAGACTGGGAGTAATCAGCCCGGAAAGGCCAATAATGTCTGCTCTTGCCTTCTTTGCGGTACTCAGAATCTTGTCCACTGGTACCATAACACCCAGATCAATCACATCATATCCATTACATCCCAGAACAACACCGACGATATTCTTTCCAATATCGTGGACATCCCCCTTCACTGTAGAGAGTACAATTGTTCCTTTAGAGAAAGTTGACAATCCAGCTTGTTCCTGTTCATCTTCTATGAACGGCAAGAGATACCCCACAGCTTTCTTCATCACCCGAGCACTTTTTACAACCTGAGGCAGAAACATCTTTCCAGAACCGAAAAGGTCACCAACTTTGTTCATCCCGTCCATAAGAGGTCCCTCAATCACTTGAATCGGTCGATCATATTTATGCCGGGCTTCTTCGGTATCAACCTCAATAAAATCGGTAAAACCCTCAATAAGTGAGAACTCCAACCGCTTTTCAACGGGCAACGTCCTCCACACTGGATCCTGCTCTCTTTTCCTCTTCTTTCCGCGATATTGCTCAGCAACTTCCACCAATCGCTCTGTAGCATCCTTTCGGCGGTTGAACAGGACATCTTCAATCCTTTCCCGGAGTTCTGGATCAATATCATCATAGACAGCTAACTGCCCTGCATTCACAATACCCATATCCATCCCAGCTTGAACGGCATGATAAAGGAAACAGGAATGCATCGCCTCTCTGATGGCGTTGTTGCCGCGAAAGGAAAAGGAGAGATTGCTCACTCCGCCGCTCACATGTACTCCCTGCAATGTCTCTTTGATAGTGCGGGCAGCTTCAATATAAGCACGTGCATACTCATTGTGCTCTGTAATGCCAGTTGCTACGGCGAAAATGTTGGGATCGAAAATGATGTCCTCAGGTAGAAAACCTGCTTTCTCAATGAGAATACGGTAGGCACGACTACAAATTTGAACTTTCCGTTCGTATGTTTCCGCTTGGCCTTTCTCGTCAAAAGCCATAACGATGACAGCCGCTCCATACCGCCGGACAAGTTTCGCTTGCCGAATAAATTCTTCCTCTCCCTCTTTAAGCGAGATAGAATTGACGATACCCTTTCCTTGAATGTTTTTCAGCCCGGTTTCAATGACTGACCACTTTGAAGAGTCAATCATTACCGGCACTTTGGCAATGTCCGGCTCAGTTGCGATAAGCCGCAGGAATGTCTCCAAGGCAGCTTCAGAATCGAGTAAGCCCTCGTCCATATTGACATCAATAATCTGGGCACCGTTCTCGATTTGCTGGCGGGCTACGCTCAGCGCCTCTTCATAATTTCCTTCTGATATCAGTCTCCGGAATTTCGCTGAACCTGCTACGTTGGTCCGCTCTCCCACGTTTACGAAATTACTCTCTGGACGGATGGTGACCGGTTCCAGCCCGCTCAGGCGAGTATACGATTCCAGCTCTGGTACCTTACGAGGCTGTATATTTTCCACTGCTTCCACTATAGCCCTAATGTGGTCAGGCGTTGTCCCACAGCAGCCGCCCACCATATTCACCAGTCCGCTTAAAGCAAATTCCTCGATGGTATTAGCCAACTGTTCGGGAGTTTCATCATATTCGCCCAACTCGTTAGGTATACCTGCATTTGGATAGACGAACGTAAAAATGTCTGCAACAGAAGAAAGTGCATCAAGATGGGGCCGTATCTGATCAGCACCCAGAGCGCAGTTCAATCCAATTGCCAGCAAATCTCCGTGACGGACAGAGTGCCAGAAGGCCTCCACTGTCTGACCAGAGAGCGTCCGCCCGCTGGCATCAGTGATCGTGCCGGAAACCATCACCGGAATATCTTCGTTGCGACTATCCAAGAGCTGACGTACTGCAAAAAGTGCCGCTTTACAGTTAAGGGTATCAAACACAGTTTCAATGAGAATAATGTCCACACCGCCATCCACCAAACCTCGAGCCTGATCATTGTAAGCAGTAACAAGATCATTAAATATTACATTGCGGTAACCGGGGTCGTTTACATCTGGGGAGAGAGAGGCAGTTCTGTTAGTAGGACCCAAAGCTCCGGCCACAATCCTCGGCTTTTGAGGGTTTTGCATCGTGAAATCTTCGACACAATTCCGGGCTATCCGTGCCGCTTCAACATTTATCTCATACACTAAGTCCTCAGTTCCATAGTCTTTCTGAGAAATGCTATTGGCATTGAACGTATTGGTTTCCAACACATCCGCACCTGCTTCAAGATATGCCTGATGAATATCAGCTACTACATCCGGTTTTGAGAGATTCAGTATATCGTTATTCCCCTTTAGATCTAAAGAATGGTTTAGAAATCGCTCTCCGCGGAAATCAGACTCTTTTAACCCGTATGACTGCACCATAGTCCCCATGGCACCATCCATAACCAGGATTTTTTCAGCAAGTATTTCTTTTATGTTCTTCATAGCAAAAAAGCCGGTGCATCCCGGCTTGTCAACCTTTTTAGCACCGTTTTTTATGTCGCGGCAATAGGGCCCAAATCACGACTGAGGAGTTTAAGTAAAATATGAGTATAAGCGAAACTTATTTATTTAAAGTTAAGGGTGATAAATAACTTTGGAAGATGAAAGATTAAATGTAGCTTTGGCATTGGAAGGATTTAAGGAAGGTTTTAAGAAAATAGTTTTCAATAAGAATTGAAATTTCTGCGGATTCATAAGAAACAGAGAAGATTTTTCCCCATACTCCTCCCTCAATTCCCTCCATACTGACTAACGTAAAATAAACGTCAGATTGGCGTTACCTAAAAGAAACGCCGTGGAAAAACGAGCAGACATAGCCTGTCGGAGTAGAGTTTTTCTCTTCGACTAAGTGCGCTCGTATACAATAAAAGCGCAACACTATTATTGCGTCTAAGATAGCAACATGAAGATGTGAAGGAGTAATTCATTTATGAGCAAAGAAGTATTTGTTAGCGAAACCGCTAGTGAACGTCGGATCTCCATTAAGGAAGACGGAAAACTGGTGGAGATTTACATTGAGAAGCCTGATCAGGAAAGCTTGGTTGGTAACATTTACAAAGGAAAAGTAGAAAATGTGATACCCGGCATGCAGGCTGCATTTGTAGATATTGGATACGATATTAATGCCTTCCTCCCTTTTTCAGAGATAAGCAATCCAGAACTTCTTCGGGACGCTTCAACTTCTGAAGAAGAAGATGAGGGTAAGAGAAAAAACGGAGCAACAACAAAGGAAATCCAGGTTGATCTGCGAACAGGTCAGGATATCCTTGTACAGGTAATCAAAGAACCTTTCTCAGGGAAAGGACCCAGAGTAACCACCAATTTAGCCATACCGGGGCATCTTGTTGTACTTGTACCAAATGCCAACTTTGTAGGAATCTCTAAAAAAATATGGGACAAATACGAAAAGCGGCGGTTAAGAAAATCCATTAGGAATTTGATCCCTAAAAACGTGGGTGTTATTGCCCGCACAGAGGCTGAAGGTAAGAGTGATCGCCTGCTGAAAAAAGATTTGGATACACTGCTTAAAAACTGGCAATCTTTGCAAGCTAAAGCTGACAATCTCCCTTCTCCCGCTCTGGTTCACGAAGACTTAGAAACTGTCTCCACTGTGATCCGGGATTTATTAACATCAGATGTGGATAAAGTTGTATTTGATTCCCGTAAACTTTACCGTCGTCTTCAGCACCATCTTCAGAATATCTCACCTTCAATGGTCTCCCGCCTTGAACTACACAAAGGCCGGGTGCCTCTATTTCTTAAAGAAGGTATTGAGAAAGAAATTGAGAAATCCTTACGGCGTCGTGTCTGGTTGAAAAGCGGTGCTTATCTTATCATTGAACACACAGAGGCAATGGTAGTAATCGATGTAAATAGTGGCCGCTTTGTAGGTAAACGAGCTCATGAGGAAAATTCATTGAAAATTAACCTGGAAGCCGCTCGAGAAGCTGCCCGGCAACTCCGGCTGAGAGACATTGGCGGACTAATAGTAATCGACTTCATCGATATGCATCGTGGTGGTAATAAAAAGCGAATTTTTCATGAACTTCGACGCGAACTGCGAAAGGACCGTGCCAAGGTGGCAGTGTCCCCCATCAGCGACTTTGGCTTGCTGGAAATGACACGTCAGCGCATCCGGCTCTCTCTTCTGCACACGCTTAGTGAAGAGTGCCCTACTTGCCATGGAAGCGGACGAGTAGCCTCTAAAGATACTGTAATTAGCAGAATTGACAACTGGCTTCGTACTTTCCGTAAAAATAACCGCGATTTTCGTTTAAAGTTGATTGTACATCCTTCACTGAAACAGTACCTCAATAACTCAAAGAAAAAGGTGATGCGAAATTTCATGTGGAAGAATTTTGTCCACATCGGTATTGAATCGGATGAAGGGATGGGACCCGACGAATACCGCTTCATTTCTAAAAAGTCAGGTGAAGATGTGACTGATCAAGTTGCGACTGATCAAGTTTAAGGAGTTCCCCCGAAAATGACCAATAGAATCTTGTAACATACAATATTAATGAA
>CAZHRR010000043.1:0-16958 GCA_964534955.1 uncultured bacterium | reverse complement strand
TACTTTAATATAGTATGTTATAAGATTCTAAAGGTTGTTTTCGGGGGAACTCCTGATAAGAGAGGGACTGACCCGTCTCTACTATGTTACGCCGGGCAGGCCTGCCCGACTGGTTTCGTTCCCGTCCGAATGGCTTGGACGGGCGGGCAGGCTTGCGTGATGGCCTCGCTTATATTTAGTACTATTTGGATTAAGTGAAGAAAATCACAGCATCACTCCCTGAAGAAACGTAATTTCTTCAAAACCAAACGTTAGATCACATGTTAAAACACCTTAAACATATCTTGATTCTACTTATGGCACTAAGCGCGGTGCGTTTGTTCCCGCAGACACTTTACAGCGCCAAATTGATGACTTACAACATTTTGAACTATCAGGGCACCAGTTCTGATGATGATTCCCGCGAAGACGATTTGCGGACAGTTATCGATTATGTTGAGCCGGATATCATCATGGCGGAGGAGGTTCACGGGACGACAGGCTACAATCATTTTCTGGATGATGTGCTGAATTTCAGTGCAGCCGGCTTGTACGAGGGAGCATTCGTGGACCAAACTACGACGGATGTTGACATAGCCCTTTTTTACAAACCGGATATCTTTGATGTCACGAGCGTTACGACCATAGACATTACCTCCGACTGGGGTTATCGTGATGCTTTGGAGTGCGTGGTAACCCATCTGCCGACAGGAGAAGAGCTCCGGCTTTATGGTGTCCATCTGAAAGCTGGCACTGGCGATGATGATGAGGCCGACAGGGAGCAGCAGGCTAATGACCTGAGGGATCATTTGAACGGACTCCAGGAAGGTTCTCACTTCTTCGTGCTGGGTGATTTCAATTTCTACTACTCCGATGAGGGTGGTTTCCAGCGTCTTACTGAGTCACAAACCGATAACGACGGACAGCTCTTCGATCCCATAAATCGGATTGGTTATTGGCATGATAACGATGCTTACGCTGATGTTCACTCTCAATCCTCCAGAGGGAACTACGGCGGTCAATGGTATGGTGGTCTCGACGACCGGTTCGATTTCATCCTCGCTTCGGCCGGTGTGCTGGCATACTCGAGTCTGAATTATGTTGAAGGGACCTATATCTCCGTTGGGAACGATGGTAATCACCTCAACCAAGCCATCAATTCGGGAAATAACGCAGCCGTACCGGATAATGTTGCCGATGCCATTGTAGATGCATCTGATCACCTTCCAGTCTATCTGGAGTTAGAGTTCATTAGTGAGGCTGAGGCAGACGAGAATATTATTATCACTGAGATCATGCAGAATCCCAGTGAAGTAAGCGATTCCTATGGTGAATGGTTTGAGATATACAACGCCGATACAGGAAGCTATGACCTTCGAGATTGGACAGTCCGGGACAACGGATCCGACAGTCATGTTATCACAGGGGAGGATCCGGTAATCATCGAACCGGGTGAATATTTTGTAATGGGACGAAACGGCGACTATTCTCTGAACGGCGGGGTGGAAGTTGATTACGACTATTCTTCACTCATCCTTGGAAATAGTGATGACGAGATCATTATTCTCAATGGCGATGGATTGGAAGTATGCAGGGTGGAGTACGATGGTGGTCCGGAGTTCCCCGATCCCGCGGGAGCTTCCATGGCGCTGCTCGATTTGGAGAGCGACATCAATGTGGGCGCTAACTGGACGGAATCAACCACTCCCTATGGCGATGGTGACCTTGGCACACCGGGAGAGGCGAATTCAGATGTATCAGTGGATAATGTGAAAACTATTCTGTCGGAGATGATTCTGCTGAGCGCTTATCCTAATCCGTTTAATCCTGCATTTAATGCATCATATGAAATTCCGTATAGTGGTTTCGTAAAACTGACTGTTTTAAATGTGTTAGGACAGGAAGAAGAAACGCTTGTTGACGGTTTTCAGGAAGCTGGACATCATTCTGTTGAGTGGCATGCAGATAAACGAAGTACGGGTATATACTTTTTGATGTTGGAATATGAGTCAGAAGATTTATACAAAACTCAGGTCAGAAAGCTTGTATTACTGAAGTAATCCTAATTTGGTGAGTTGGATTGTCAACAATATTAGAGAGTCGCAGAATTAGAAAGAGAGATTTGAGGATAGGAGTCCTTGCTTTCTTTGTACTCGTTATTACAAAGCAGGAGCAAATGTTACCAATTAGTCGTGAGTTTTAGGAAACCAATAATTGTATGTGGGATATTATTGCTTTGGGCGTTATTGCCAGCCCAAGAAAGTCCTGAGATCTTCCGTATATCTAATAATGAACAGGATGATCGAGGATTACGATTGCATCAGAGTGGAGATACTATATGGATAGGGTGGTTGTCTGGTGGAGATTCACCGGATGACGAAAATATAATACAAATTGCTCCATTCGTCGGTGATAGTCTGCCGCAAGTAGTTCCTCTAACATCATTCTCACCCTACTTAATTCGGCACTGGAGTAGTATTGATTTGACAATGGACGATGCGGGAGCATTGAACGTTTTGTCATTTCAGAGTGATATGAATTACTCAAATCCTTATAATCCTGTAATTTCTAAACTTATAGACACGAGCTTTGTATCTGAGGAAGTTCCCGCTCCTTATTGGTGTTGTTTAAATAATAGTGGGTCATTCATCGGGAGTGATCAACAACCGACTTTAGCAATAACCGGGCACGAAGACCTTTGGCTATTGAAGATGGAAGAGTCCAACTGGGATACGATGGCAACATTCAGCGACAATGCTTTCTATGGTTACGGTTTTTGGCCAGGAGTTCAATCATTGACTAGTACCAATGGTCAGTCTTGGGTGCTGGCCGCTTTCTCAATGTCATTTACGGGGAATTATTGGGATCCAATAACACTTTTCTGTTTTTCTGATTCGGTTCTGACTGATCATGTAATCGATGGTAGTGGGATAGAGTTCAATCCATTCCCTTACTTGCTTGGTAGTGACTTTAACGACAATTTATATGTTACATATGAATGGGTTCCCTGGGAATCAGAGGATGTACATGTAAGGGCTGCAGTCTATGCCCCTGTGGATACTGGTAATGGTGTAATTCCACTTCTACAACATGAATGGGATATTCAGTTCACACCTGAAGTAATCTCAAAAGGTAAATCCCCTGTGACAATGGCTTGGGATTGGGCTCATTTAATATATATGAAGAGTTGGGACGATTCGACTTGGTATAAAACAGTTTCTGCGGATATTACGGGTTACGGATTATCATCTGCTCAGGTAACTGATTTAGTAGTAGACGATAGTGGTTACGTATGGGTTGGATTCAGCGCTATTGATAGTTCTTCACAGCGTGATGTCTTTCTTTTAAAGGTTCTTCCCAACACAGAAGTGGATTCTTCAATGTCGATTAAGCATGAGAATGTTGTGAATACTATTCCCGAATCTCTTGTTCTATATCAATCCTATCCCAATCCGTTTAACCCTGCTACCACAATCCTATTTTATCTTACTGAAACTGGGGATGTGGAATTGGTTATCTACGACATCCTCGGCAGGAAAGTGGAGGAATTGGTGAGTGGAAGAGTGGATAGAGGTGAACATGAAGTAATTTGGAATGCCTCAGAACTGTCGAGCGGTATCTATTTCTGCCGGCTGGAGTCAGGAAATGTCACTCAGACACGAAAATTACTACTGCTGAAATAAACTGTAGTATTAGAAGGCTTCACAAAACCTTCTATTACGGATTTTCTACCAGACCTTCTTCTATAGTATTGGATAGAGCGTAGCGGATGATTCTCGAATTCGGTGTATCACAGACATAGATTACTTCTCTGTAATCCACAGCAACGGCCTGCGGAGATTCCAGTATTCCTTTCTCTTCGATTACATAGAAGATGATTCCTTCAGACTCGGTGGAGTCCACCACGACTCCTTCAGAAGTACCAGGGTCCCATTTTGATTTTTCAATACGGTACTGCTCTACTCCAGCCTTCATGAAGAAGCTTCCGTCAGAGTTGAATACTTGTATCTCCCGTTCATCCGTATTGGCTACATAGACAGCCTGCTTTTGATCCACAGCTATATCCATTGGGTTAGAAAAGCGCCCCAGGTCCATGATATCATTTATACCTTCCTGGAACACAGACGGGTAGTTGATGTAGTCTCCTGAGGTTGTAGGATTGATCTTGTGGACAGCAAAATAATTTCCCGACTGAGTGTAGTAAATATTTCCAGCATAATCAACATCCACTGCCAGGGGATCGTTCACCGTTCCTGCTCCGGTACCCCAACCGACTGCTGTATGGCCGAAAGTGCCATCGTGTGCCCACACTGTTTGTCCGTTCTTTAACATCAGTAGATCTCGCCGGCGGAAATCAATACGTACCAGACGGTCGTGATAGCTGTCCGTGACAAAGAAGTAATCATTGCTTCCAGAGGCGGAGAGACCGGAGTAGATCGTCTGCTCACTGTTGTAGTATATATCATCAAACTGAGCTTCTTCGGAAGTTGCATCGAAGAACATGTGAGGAGTCAGGATGGAGTCCAATGTTGTCTGATTACTCGACCAGGTAATTTCGATCATCTCCCACTCTTCGCTGTTGGCTGCTTCCAGCCACTCATTAGTTCCGGGAGTGAAAGTAAAAGTGTCTTCAGATGCGGAATTCAGAAATTCTCCTTCTGATGCCACTGAATCTACTCCCAGACTGTTCCACAGCTGGTTCCATCTATAGATTTGGCCACTGCCGTCGATAAAGAAGGTGTTCATCTTCCCATCCACATCCACATCGATAGGAGTGATATTGCTCTCGTCTGCTTTGGTGAGATTACTGAGGCCAGCAAATCCTTGGAGGATTTCCCCATCCTGTCCAATTACATGGATCTGGTGTGCAGCAGAATCTGCCACAAAGATGTGACCATCAGGGGCAACTGAAATCTCCACCGGTGATTCCAACCCGTGGCTCACATTATCCCAGATTGAAGAGAGCATCAGGTAAGTAGTGTCACCTGCAGAGAAGTCGGGCGGGGCGTTAATATCCGTAGGGAGAGTTATTTTCTCTACGCAGCTAACTGCTAGTATAAGTATGAATAACCATTGTGTTATCTTTGGGGCTTTCATCAGAACACCAGACCGATGCTGAGCCTTGCAGGATCGGTTAAGTGCGACTGGTTGGTGTAGGAATAGTCCGCTCGAAGCTTGAACGGTCCTGCCGGGAGATAAAGTCCAATCCCCAGCGAGAAATTTTCTTCTTCTTTATTCAGCTTGTACCCACCGCGGATGGCGAGAGTGTTTAGGAACCAGTATTCGGCTCCTAATGATATATTCTCAGCGTTGTCAACAGGATGGTTTAACTGTCCTGCCAATGTCAACCGGTGATACTTGAGTTCGATGACATCCATGGCAGTTCCTACTCGAAATACCGTCGGTGGTGAAAATGCCTCAAATTCCGATTCAATCTCAGTCTCTTCACCCGTTTCATGATCCAGCACACGTCTTATGTACGTTCCTTTCGGTTTAGCATTAGGACCGAAGTGGGAGAGGACTGCTGAAAATCGTAATGTCTTATAGCCCGTCCAGTAGAAGGTTCCAAGATCCATCATAACTGTTTCCATCAAGATACCGGCCAGATTTTCACTGACGTGTTTGATCGTTATCCCGAAACTGAACCGGTCAGACATGGGGGTGCTGTATGTAAGCGCCAGGAAACGATCCTGATAAACGAAGTAGTTCCCTGTCCCGTGAGGCATCAGCTCAGTGGTTTCCTCCATAGGAGCCATGTGCAGAATGCCTGCACTGAAGCCCAGAAAATGCCTGCCTGAGATACGCCGGGATATTCCCATGAAATCGTAGTAGATCTCGGCCGGCCACTGGACTCGGGCGGCTGATAATTGTGTCTGTTCGAGCTGTGCAACTGCGGCGGGATTATAATAGAGGGCAGTTGCATCCTGATTGAGGGCAACTACGGCCTCTCCCATCCCTACAGCCCGCGCACCTACACCAATTTTAAGGAAAGTAAACACTGACGTTCCGGCTCGTTGCCCCCCCAGGATGGGGAAAAAGTTCTGTTGAGCAGATGCTGATGTCAGTATCAGCAGGGAAATGATAATTGCTGTGGTTCTCAGTTTCATTTGAAGAATATCTGCAGCCCAAATTCGATAGTACGCGGCCGGCGGAAACGGGAAGGATCGTAGTTGGGGTTCGGTCTGTCGATCATACTGTATGGGATGATTTCACCGGGATCATACCCTTTACCAGTGTAAGGATTGATGCGTCGAGGAATACGTTGATCCCAGAGATTTTGGATATCCAGGAACAACCGGTAGCTAAAACGACCAAACTCGAACCTTTTATAAAGTTTCAGATCGGTGTTGGTTGTGGGTTCCTTACTGAAATAGAAGTACGGCTTCTCATCTTCATATACCCCTTGATAGTACTGCACACCGTTTTCTTCCCGGATAGTATCCACAATAGCACGGGTGTATCGCCGCCCCGTTTCGTATTCCAGCCTCAAAGAGGCTCCAAGACCTGATGGATGGTTGTACGACAGATTGGCGAAAAACTGAAAGGGCTTATCCCAGCGGAGAAATACCTCGTTCAACGGCTTTTCCCGGATCTGTCCCGATTCAACCAGAAGGTTGTCATTTGGGTTAGAGCTTTTACCGGTAGCGATGGAGTAGTTGAAGTTCACATCGGCGTAGAAGTTTTTCAGCAGGCGGCTCTTGAGGATAATCTCAACACCCCGGGAGCGGGCATAATCAGCATTTAGATACATGAGGAAGCTCAAATGCGAGTACTTCGGGTTAGAGGGCCGGATAGATTGGGAAGTCTCGTAATCGAACATATCTTTCCAATAGGCCTTCATCTCCAGCACCTGATCCTCGCTGAAACGGTGTTTAATTCCCAGCTCATACTGTACGGTAGTCTTTGGGTCCAGATTGGGATTGCCGAAAACCTGGTAAGTTGAAGGGGAGGAGGAGGTCAGTTTGGCATAGACATACTGGAAAGTGGGAAGCTGTGAAAAATGACCGTAGTAGAAGTAGAGGACGTCATTGTCTGTCACTGGATGGGAGATACCTACTCGGGGACTGATACGTCCTTTTCCACGGTAGCCAAGAACCTCAAAAGTCTCATCCATGAATCTCTGCCGGGCGACATCGGTGATTACCACAATATTGGAGTCAGCAATGGCATGTTCTACATATTTGCCCGGAAACCAGAAGTCGTAGCGGAGTCCCAAATTGACTGTCATACCTTCGAAGATGATACGATCCTGTGCGTATAGTGCGCCGAAGGATGTTCTTGCACGGTAGGCGTCATAGTTACTTCCCAGTCCGGTCTCACCTGTCCACGGTTCATCAATATCCAGCACCTGCATATCGGTGTATGTAATTTCCATCCCGGCTTTAATTTTCTGGCGCGATTTGGTCTGATGAGTCCAGTCCATGTCTAAGCGATAATTATCACTGGAGATATCGTACCATTCACTGGAGACGCCCGTGTCGTAGAACTCATCACCCAGAGTAATGTCCACATTACCGTCCCGGTCCTGGATGGTGTAATTGATAGGCTCCAGGTCCAGCCGCTCCTGGTATTCCGTCCAGTGGAGATCTTGTACTGCGCTGTGCTCCAGAGTGAGGAAGCGTCCAAGGGTGACCTCATAAAAAGTCCGGGAACTGAGAGTGTGGACCCAATTGATGTTAAGCAGGCGAGATTCCCTTGTAATGGTATTGTACTGGTCAAGAATTTCCTGGTAGCGGTATGGGTAGTAGGTAGAGGAAAAGGCCCGGGGCATAGAAAAGCCCTGGTTTACGTTCAGGGAAAAATCGTATGAAGCCGACAGCTTCTTCTGAGCGGTCATCTCCCAGGTCAGTTTGTACAAAAGGTGCCAGTCGTTTCCCTGCCGGGGGGTTATCCAGTTAAGCAGCTCATTCATTTTAGTATCGCTTAATCCTGGCAGTGACCAGTTTCGATGCGGGTAGACTTTTTTTGCAGTGGGGAGGTGAGTATCCGATCCTCTGCCATAACCGTTTGCGAAGAAGGAGAACCGGCCGGGGAGATCCAGTCCAAGAGTTATGGGTATCAGCTCGAACAGTGTTGATGGACCCCCCAAGTTGAACTCAAGGTGGTCTGTGTTATAGTGGCTGAAGGAATTCCCGGGGAAACCCCAGTTATCGCTGGCGTACTTGAAGCTACCCTCGTACTTATCACGGCCTTCCTTCAGTCGAATGTTCACCACTCCGGACATGGCTTGGCCATACTCGGCGTTGTAGCCGCCGGTGATGATCTCCAAGTCGTCAATAGATTCGGCGTTTACGAAAAGATTCCCGCCATAGCCGGAGAGGGGATCCTTGATGGAAAGGCCATCAATGATGAAGAGACTTTCGTCAATCCGGCCGCCCCGAATATGAATTTCATTGTCTACAGTTGTTACGCCAATCTGCTCCGAGAGTATGTCCTCAACAGTGTTCACGATCTTGTTCTGGATGTCATCACTGGATACGCGTGTTAGAGAAGCTGTTTCATCCACATCAAACAGCGGCTTTTTACCAACCACTACCACTTCTTCACCAAGAGCGAGGACGGTCTGCTCAAGATCAAAGTCTTCTATTAATGCAGCTCCTTTCTCTAAATTAATACCCGTTTTCAGGAGTACTTTGTATCCTACCATGGAAATTTCCATGTCATAACTTCCTTTGGAGATGCCTGTTATAAGATATTCACCATTTGAAGCAGTAGCAGCGCCGTAATAGGTACCCTTGATGACCACATTTACTCCCGGCAGCGGTTCTCCCGTTTCCAAATCCCGGACAGTACCTTGAACCGTGGCATCCTTTTGGCTGAACACCATCAATGGAAGAAAAAGCACTAATGCAAGTGAGTGTCTCAAGGTACGAATTCCTCCTCCAGCAGATAGCCGATAAACTTACTTGCGGAGCCGTAGCCTTCCAGCGCTGGATTGGAGCCGTTATGCATAGGTATGGTCATCAGTACTGCTTTGCCTGAGAGTTGGCCAACGCCCACTTCGAATTGATAAAGTCCACAGACGTTTGGTGTCCCATCCCATTCGTCTCCGCTTCCCGGCTCCTGTAAACGGTATAGACTCTGAAAGTATGGATGGTCGTCTTCGTTGTTCTCGTAACCTTTTACACGGATTGCTATGAGCCTGGAGACCTCCAGGTTCATAGTTGAATCAATCTGCGATACCAGCACTCTTCCGGTTAGTAGTCTGCCGGACGGATTGAGGACAAATGTCGAATCGATTGGGAACCAGACAAATGAGGTGTCCTTCAATTCTGGCGTGTTTAAAAATATGTTTCCACCACCGGAGAGAAATGTATAGATGCTGGAGCCGGCTTCATCATAAGTCTCCTTTCCTGTATAAGCCGAGTACCAGATGACGGTTTTAAAGTAATTCAGGTTTGCGTTGAGATCAGAAGTAGAATACGGCAGTTCTTCACCTATCTCCCAGACCGAAAATCCGTCACTATCCAGCAGAGAATCGAGAACCGTCCGGTACCAATTCTGTGCCTTGTTCTGGCTGTCCTGAGGAAAATCGTCTACAAGCAGAACGTCACCCTGTACGGGCATAACCTTCCAGTAGTTAACAGTAGCAGGATCATCAATATCGGGGAAAACGATCGTTTCACTTTCTGCCCCGGCGATATCCCTGACCTTCAGGTAGAAAGAGTGAAACCCAGGCTCAAGATCCGTCAGCGTGACACTGGAGTAAGCGGCGGCATCCAATTCACTCCAACAGGTATCACAGGTATCATCCAAGGCATAATAAACTGTGGTGATGGTCTCGATACCATCCTGATCTTCCACATCCCATATGAAGGTTCTGGTAGGGAAGGTGAAACTGGTGTCCGTTGGGAGGTCGCCGGTTAGTGGATTGCTTCTGTAACGGAAGCTGATGAAGGGAGATGAGTTTTGGATGGGGAGCACCAGGTTGGCTGGAGTTTCATCAGCTAAACTATCGTCATCCACAGCAGCTACCTCGAAACTGAAGACGTCCAGATCGGTGGTAATGGGGATGTAAAACAATGACGACTCGGCGGTTGTGTAAGTCCACGGATAGTTCTCTCCCCACCGATAGCGATAACCTACTACATACCCGTCTGCGTCTTCGCCCCACCAGTAGAGCTCCTGCCGGCTCGTTGTGATCGTTTCGAAGGCATTGCCTATAGCGATCCAATTAACGCTTGAATCTGGTTCTTCTGTCAGGTAGTTCCACGTTGTGTCAAATGTCTGAGTTGCAGTATCGTAGCTGACGGAATCGATGGCGGCCCAGAGCGAGTCCCCGTCCAGAACGGCTAAATAGAGGGTATCACTGGCGATGAGCGATAGATAGGTTTCCGGCGCCTGATTCTCTATAGTGGCAGACGGATCTTCGTATTCCCATAGCGAACACCCGGCTATCAGAGCCAGTAGAATGAGAAGGTAACTATTGTTCTTCAACTGTGAGGAAAAGAAAAAAAGGGCCCGGAATAAACCGGGCCCTTTTCAGCTTATTGTTATCGTACGAGCGTCATTTTATGATGATCAATGAACTTTCCGGATTTGATACGGCAGACGTAAACGCCGGAACTGACCAGTGCACCACCATCGTTTCGGCCATCCCAATTCAGAACATGATAACCGCGATCGTAATCACGATTTGTCAGTGTTCGTACGTGATGCCCGAGAATATCATAAATGATCACCTTCACCCGTTCACGTTCTGGAATCTCAAACCGGATACGTGTCTCAGGGTTGAACGGATTCGGGAAGTTGGGGTACAGCTTGTAAGTATACGGCTGCACATCCACATTGTCCCCAATACCTACTTCACCCAAGTCCGCCATATCCCGTACCTCGATCTTGTATGTACCGAAACTGAAGACGAAGATACCAGAGACCGTGGAGAGGGATTGTCCTTCTTCCAGTGCACCAAGGAAAGCATCAGCAGCTTCATTGGCCATATCATCGTCAATGAGACAGGCAATACCGGACTCATCAACAACACTCCAGTCATAGGAGTTCAAAGCTGTGACGGTGACATTGGAAAGAGTGACCAGACACCCTTCGTATGATTCCACTTCCTCAGCATCTTGTGCTAGATCTGCAGTGCTGACCTGCATAGGCGCTACACTGTTGCCGGTACTATTAACAACTACATCAGATACGCCGATTACCTTTGTGTTGTTATCCCACTGGTAATGTCCATAAGGATCAGCATTGTCATACTCCTCTACGGTACCGGTGATAGTTACTTCATCTCCGCGGGTCAGCTGGCTTCCATCCCAACCCGCAAAGATGACACCGTTCCATGGACCATCTTCACTCTGGATAGTGTAGGTGTCTTGGAAGTAGAACGAGTAGTACTGGGCCGTATCTCCGGTAACGATTCCTGTGACAGTAACTTCACAGCCGTTGTACGGTGAGTCACCCATAGGCCACTCCGTGAATTGGACATCACTAATAGCCAAGTCACCCGATTGCGTTGTGTAGCCTAACTGGAGCTGTTCAATATCTGTGGGATAAGTACTGCTCTTTGGCTCATCCTGACCTTCGCCGTCATCGGTGGCGATAATATAGTAGTCCACCTTGGCGCCATCGACTCCAGTAGCCGGGATGGTACCTTCCCAAGATGTACCGCTTATATTGTTCATTGCGGCGGAACTGTAGGCGCTGCCGTCCACACTGTACATGATCTCAGCGCTAGCAACGATGGAGTTATCACTGATCTCGCAGCCCACAACTACATCGTCAGCGGGTCCCGGTACGCACGGGGCTCTGCCCACGTCCTGAATATTGGGTGGACCAGCTCCGAACTCGATATCAGAGACGTACAATGGCTCCAGCTTGTAAGCAGTAGAGTCAACATAGCTGCCGTAGTGATGATAAACCCATCCACGAATGGACTGGATAAAGGTCCCTTCCGGTGGGCGACCGTTTTCTTCCTGCCAGACCGCTATAGAGTCGGAGTCGTCATCAATGTTTACACCACCTGAACCGTCATCCACTGACCACTCACCATAGGGGAGATCATTTTCCATGACGGTAACATCAGCAACACGTACCATGACGTTGCCCCACGGCTCAGCTTCTGTGGGCCAGCGGAGGTCACCTGTGGCAACCGTATCAACTGCGGGTTGATCTACACCCACATCAACAATCTCTACCGGTTCAGTGACAAACAATTCCGTCATATTGGCTGGTCCGGTGGAGTACTCGAAGACGTAGCCTGTGGCCCGCACTTTGTCGCCTTCGTAGAGTACAGGGAAAGCTGAACTATCCGGGTCGTAAGAGAGAATGGCGCTCCAGGGACCGCCATGTTCGTCCTCGAATATGAACTTCACACCAGCACCTGCGTAGCTGAGTCCGGTAGGCATGGTAACGATACCTTCGATAGTAACTGTATCCTCAAACATGTAAGACATATCTGAAATTTCATCCTCTCCGGCTTTAATCAAGTCACTGTAAAGTACCTGCTGAATGCGCTGAATACGAGCAGTGCCGTCTTCTACAACATCCCGGGCAAGACGAGGCTGGATTTTGTAATTGCTATATGTATAGTCCAGAACACCTACAACCTCAGCTAACTCCTGACTTGCCTCCGGCCAGTAGTAATAATCCCAGCGATCATCCGCACGGACGGAGTTGGTACCATCAGTGATTGACCATTCACCATTACCAAGATCGGGATTGTCCACGGTTACAGTCTGAACTTCGACCAGACAACCTTCATAGGCTTCAGCATCAGTACCCTCAGTCATGATTTGACCCGGAGTAACTGCAGCCGGTCCAATCATATTGACAGCCTCACCGTGAATAATAAATTCAGTAACGTCTGTGAGCTCGGTCATACCATAGTATTCGTCAACAGTACCGGTGATGTTTACACTATCGCCTTCGGCGACAGAGTGGACTACTCCGGTGGCAGATTGAAAATCAAAATTATCCCAGCCACCGTATTCAAAAACCAGAATCCCATTCCAGGGACCAGTAGCGTCCTGTACAAAAATATATCGATTACTGCTGCTACCCCAGAATTCAGCTGTCACAATTGCGCTGATAGTTACTTCCTGTCCGTTCAATACCGATTCATCCGAACCAGTGCCGGTAGTATCTTGAATATCAGCAATCGCAACAAGGGCACCCTGAATTGTGAAAGTGACGCTGAAAGTATCCGAAGAGACTTGATTGTCGGCGCCATCAGTTAGAAGGGCAAAAAAGGAAGTGGTGACACCATCAGCTTGTCCGGCAAGTGTCCCGGAGTAAGTCGAATCTCCGTTATCAGTCATCGTTTCGAAGGCATATCCACCTCCATCAACCGCTGAATAAAGATCCACTACCAAGCCTACTTCATTGTCATAAGCACCAACAGTTACGCTGACGTCTTGATTAGTATCTGGGAAGGTTGGAGAGTAATCAAAGGATACCAGCGTAGGAAATGTTAGATCCTCTGTATGCGGGTGAGAACCAAGATAATCGAAAGTGTTCTGGTCGTATACAATCCATTCAGAATCATCAGCATTCGTTCCAGCGGAGGCATTCCAATCAGTATTCCCAGTTGTTATAGAAGCCTTTCTTACCAAGGTATGATCTTTTGTAGCATCGTCAACACCAGCAACATCCCAACCTGAACCGGGATCAACAAGATCATACAGCCCAATAATGTCAATGATAGTTGTATCCGTACCAACAATTTTACATAAGGCTCGAACATCATCACCATTGAATGCAGTTATATAACCACCAGTACCATATACATAAACGGAATCAGCTACAGCTATAATGGCATCATCGGCACCATCGGCTGCTGCAACAAATACTGCGCCTGCTCCTAATGTAGCTCCTGAGGGAAACTGATAAACACCACTCCAAGGATTTCCATTATAATTGGTTCGTATTATATAGTCGTCAAGATTTACTGTTCCTGAAGTTGGATTATAGATTTCCAGAGCTTTATTACTACTGCTTCCTTCGATGTACTCGGAGAAAAACAGTGTTTCCTCTGTATGCGGATGAGAACCAAGATAATCGAAAGTGTTCTGGTCGTATACAATCCATTCAGAATCATCAGCATTCGTTCCAGCGGAGGCATTCCAATCAGTATTCCCAGTTGTTATAGAAGCCTTTCTTACCAAGGTATGATCTTTTGTAGCATCGTCAACACCAGCAACATCCCAACCTGAACCGGGATCAACAAGATCATACAGCCCAATAATGTCAATGATAGTTGTATCCGTACCAACAATTTTACATAAGGCTCGAACATCATCACCATTGAATGCAGTTATATAACCACCAGTACCATATACATAAACGGAATCAGCTACAGCTATAATGGCATCATCGGCACCATCGGCTGCTGCAACAAATACTGCGCCTGCTCCTAATGTAGCTCCTGAGGGAAACTGATAAACACCACTCCAAGGATTTCCATTATAATTGGTTCGTATTATATAGTCGTCAAGATTTACTGTTCCTGAAGTTGGATTATAGATTTCCAGAGCTTTATTACTACTGCTTCCTTCGATGTACTCGGAGAAAAACAGTGTTTCCTGAGGGAAAAGTGCCGTTCCACAGACTAACATAGTCATTAATAACTTCTTCATGGTTGCCTCCTTTTGTTTACTTGATAATGACAAATTTACCTTCCTTTATACTACCGTACAATGAGCTTTGCTTATCCAGATTTTCTACAGTGAAGAGATACAGTCCTGTAGCGACAGCCTGATCGTGACGGGTAATCATATCCCAGGCGTGTTCTCCGCCGCTGAAGCGGGGATTCTTATTCTCGTCAATGTTCTGAATATCAGCTCCTGCATAGGTTGCTTCATCGTGTTTGAAAATATCCACCAAATCTCCAGCTAACGTGAAGATACGGATTTCAGCTTTGTTGGGTAGGTTGGTAAACCAGATCATCCGTTCTCGGCTGCCGTACCCTTCCCATACTGCCTGACCGTGGTAGGGATTGGGGTAAACCCGGGGCGGATCAGACCAATCATCCTCTATCGCTTTTGATCCGGGATATACGTACTTCCGGTTGGCATAGATGGAGCTCTCGAGGCTCTCCAGGTTAGCATCGGGATCGCCCCGGTCGTAAGCAGTAACGGCATAGTAATTAAGCCATCCGCTCTTTACATCCTCATTTATGAATTTGTAGTGGTAATACCGGTCATTAATCTCCACACTGTCCGGTTCGCCTTCAGTATTGATGATCTGCACTGCTTCGAAGCCGGTGTTATAGCCGATGTCGGCTGACGCGCTGTCCGTCTTGTCAAACTCAGCCAGAAGTGTGAATTCAGCAGATTCGTCTCCAAACGTTTTCCTGGCGCCCCAAATCCTGTATCCTTCAAAATCCTTCTCTCTGCTAACGGGGTCAATAAAGTCCTCAGCATTGTCATCCCAGTAGATAGTCACAATCTGATCACCTACATCCACCGTCATATTGGGGACAGGCGGCGGTTCGGGCAGAATATAGCGGTCAATTTCACCATCTTCGTCAATGTCTTCTCCCTCGTCGAGGATATTGTTGCGGTTTTTATCTTCCCCGTTGTAAGCCTTTTGAGCCCAATCGACATTCGTATGTAAATTCGCACGCCGTGCCGGAGAGTCATCTCCGCCGCCAGCCCACAGACCCGTTGCTATGGCGAACACTACGTTGCAGGAATCACCCGGCGGCAGCTCCCAGCCGGAAGAGTCAGCTTCTGTGGGCTGACTGCCAAACGGTCCTGCCGAGGTCATGAAAAGCCAGCTATTTTCCACTGCGGGATAGCCCTCATTGGTATACAGTTCGCCTGTCCCTGGAGGTACGGAACTGTGAAGCTGATTGTATCTGTCATAATCTGTGAGCGGCATAGTGTACTCTGGGTAATCGTCGTTATTGCTGCTGGTCCAGACCCACTGATTGTAGTAAGTATCCCAGTATGGTCGTGGTACCGATCCTCCCAGGATGGTAATGCCAATGTACGATTGTGCCCAACCGTCGTCTCCATCCAAGTCATATTGGTAGCCGATATCCCGGTTGTAGCCCGCTTCGTCCGCCGATTCGTCGAAACCATCCAGATTATCATACCAGGTAAAACCACCGCCTGGTTCATAAGTGCTGGTATAGTTCATATTGGCTACAGACGCATCAGCCCATATACCGGCATAGATATTGTTGATTGTCTCCTCGGATTCATTGTGAATGGTGTAATTCAAAATGACGAAAGCATCGGCGAAGGTGAAGTTCCAGGCATAGGATTCCATATGGACACTGATACCCAGGGGGACGTGATTGATAATTCCCTGACCGTCATCGGGATTGTCTCCATAATCTTTGAATTCAGAGATAAAATCCTGATGTGAAACGGCAAAAGGAGAGAAATACTGGGCCATGGAATCCTCCGCTGTGGAGGAGATGGAGGACAAGATGGAGATATCAGAATTTGCAAAGAACTCGAATCCTTCTTGCCCAGATTCAAACACACCGTCCACAATAGCTGTAGAAACACGCCGTTCATTATTTACCACACCACCGATCCACAGTCCTGCAAAGGAAAAGTGTTCTATCTGTTCCCGAAGAATCTCAGTATGTTGTTTATACTTACAGGAGGGCTGGTCAGCGTTATTCCATCCTTCACCCAGTACACCGAAGTTTGTGATGGTCATCCCAAGCTGTCCTACAGACGTATATTTGTCGAAAACATCCTCTGCAGTTTGGGCAGAGGTTCTGGTGAAGATCAGCGTTGAAAGTATACCTAAGAGTGAGTAAAGAATAAACCGTAGAGACAGTAATCCTGTAATTTGACTTTGATGTGAAAACATACAGTATCTGTTTTGGTTTACCTCGGCCGGTTACCTCTTAACCGGAAACATAAGTTACTACCTGTCATTGCATTAGTCAACCAAAGTTGGAACCCCAAATTCTGACATTGGATTGTACATCTTCCACTAATTACCCTGTAAGACCGAACAAGTCGGGCAGGAAATGAAATAATAAAACTCACCCCCGTCCGCCCCGCCTG
>CAZHRR010000042.1:0-17311 GCA_964534955.1 uncultured bacterium | reverse complement strand
AACTCGAACCCCCATCCCGAAGCTTCGGGATAACAGCCACCCGCTCTACCCATTGAGCTACTCCGGAATTTGAATTTTCAAACAATTAAAAAGGTAATTTGTATTCACCCGAAATTAGCTTTTTAATATAAGACTTACTCTTTTGACTTTTTACAAAATTTTCTGCTTTTTGAGCTGTTGCCTTATCTGGATATTCTTTATCAAAAACTAACGTCCAAGGTCTTCCTCTTCGTGTCCACCCTTTATACTGGTGGTTGTGATAATTTAATCTAACTTCAGGATTCTTTGAAATCCCATTGTAGTAATTATCTATTTTATCCGAATACAGGATGTAAAAGCTGTAAGACATTTTTTTCTAACTCGAACCCCCATCCCGAAGCTTCGGGATAACAGCCACCCGCTCTACCCATTGCCTGTCCGCCGCCTGCCTGTCGTAGCGACAGTTCAGACAGGTAGTGTAACGTAGGCGGGAGCTACTCCGGAAAATTATTTGGTTGCAGTAATATATCTTCAAAAAGCAGCGAAATTTACTCAGGATTAACTATCCCAACAAAGAGCTTACATCTCTTTTTCTGCTTCGAGCATCCTGCCTTTCACATACATTCCCCTCTTTCGCTGGGTTTCAGTAATATAAACAATGCCATCCTCATCATGAGGAATACCGTAAACTGAATGAATGGACTTCAAGCCCCCCATCCATTTCCTCTTATCCATCATATAAACCAGATCCCCGGGATCGGCGGCCATCATCTCCATGTCGTTCTTCGAAAAACGGAACACATCTTCCTGATCTTCAGCTATCTTATATTGCACCAGCACTTTTTCCCCTTCACGATCATTCGGTTTACTGCCCTTGAAGTATTCCCGGGCATTTGCCACATCGAAAATTGACAGACCTTTGATATCCTCAGGATTTTTCGGTTTCGTCATCAAACTCACCGTGACGCCTACCAAGGCACAAACAATAATGTTGTAAAGAGCTCCAATATAGATATACGGTCTGCCGGACATCATTTCAATACCGTGATCAAAAGGTGAGATCAGTTGTGGGAAAATCTGTCCCAGAATCATAAGTCCCGCACCAAAGGTGAATGTAGCGATCACGGCGGCTGATGTGAACCGTTTCCAGAAAATACCCAGGAAAACAGCTACTATCAAGGGCGGTGTAAATGTAGAGTGAAACCAGCCGTGGGCTTCGTAGATCGTGCCAAAGGAATTAAAAACCGGTACCAGAAGCACACTCAAAGCTGTAACGCCAACTGATGTCCAGCGAGCTATCTCCAGGTAGTGTTTGTCACTATGTTCTTTTTTCACAAAGGGACGATATAAATCATTAACAACAACATTTGCTGAAGCATTTACCAGCGTATCTACGGTAGACATCAAGGCGGCGCTCAAAGCGGCAATGATGAATCCGAATATACCGGGTTTTGCCACCAGGTTAGTAACTATTACAAAAACATCATTGGGATCCAAACTGGGATCAATCTGACCCGGAAATACACTCACAATTGCACGACCAATCCACCCTGCATTAGAAACAACAATAGCACTAATGGGTAATACAAAAAGAATATTCACAGCAGCTGCTTTACGACCTTCATTCACGCTCTTACAGGCCATAAAGCGCATTATCAGCCCTTGGTTCATGAAGAGGAAACCAATGGAACCAGCAATCCCGTCCTGCCAGAATATTCCCACAAAGTTAAAGTCCGGTGGATGATTGAAGGGCGCCAAAGGCAGCTTGGCTTCAGGTGAAAGCACCTTCCAGAAAATGTCAAATCCTCCCAGATAATCGATCCCTAAAAAGAACAAGAATAGTCCCGCAAACAGAAGGATCAAGCCTTGAAGAAGATCGGTGAAAATAACTGAAGTTTGCCCTCCGAAATGCATGTATACAGCGGTTAATACCGCCACAACTAGAACAGTACCCATCAAAGGCAGTCCCATGATTTTGTAAAGGGCGGTAGCTAAGGTTAAAAAACCGATAGCGATGTAACCGATCATATAGAGCAAAATCATGACTGTAGCCAGGAAACGGGCAGTGGGATTAAATCGACGTTCGAAATACTCGGGAATGGAACGGACCCTGGAATAGATAATGATTGGCAACCAACCAAACATGAAAAATGGTACAAAAAACCAGTCGTTCATGTAGGTCATCGTAGATGAAAATCCATACTGGAACGCCTTAGAAGAGTATTTAATAAAGCTGTGTGAACCCACACCAGTGGCTACAATGGATATAGTAATCAGCCACCAAGCATACCGCTGTCCACCAAAGAAGAAATCCGACGTGGTCTTCGCATAACGACCGAAGTAACTCCCGAATAGTAAGATCACAATAAAATAGACAATGATAATAGCTTGATCCAAACCGGTTCCGACGATAGGATTCATTGCAGCTAACCTCTCAGAGCCGCAAGAATAACAGCAGCATGAATAAGTGCATACCAGATAAAACCCACTATAATGACTCTAAACCATTTACGATGACGCTTTCGGGATAGATTCAATGCCTTGTGGCGGACCGTTAATATGATACCGATCAAGAACAGGATTCCTCCAGCTCCGTACAGGTATAAGTAAGGTAACCAGGTTTTTGAAAACTCGAGCATAATCAGATCCTATCGAACTCCGGTTTCAATTCGTCGTATGACTCCTGCAAGCCATGTACGATAACTTTTGTATGTCCCATAATCGGCATGAAGTTAGTGTCTCCCTGCCATCTCGGAACCAGGTGATAGTGAATGTGCTCCTCAATCCCTGCACCGGCAGAAGAGCCGAAGTTTGCTCCAAAGTTGAACCCGTCAGGATTCATCAATTTCTTGAGAATAACCATTGATTTATCCGTTAATGCCATGATCTCCGACTTGGTCTCTGGTGAAATTAAGAGGGAATCATCAACGTGCTCATAAGGGGCTATCATGAGATGGCCGTTATTATAGGGATAAAGGTTCATAAGTACAAAGCTGAACTCACCTCTCTCTAGAATCAGCATCTCCCGATCATCACCCTTCTGTTGTTTTTCGCAGAAAATGCAGCCATTCTCTTTCATCTGACGGATGTATTCGATCCTCCATGGTGCCCACATTCTAGTAAGAGGTAACTGGTGAGTGGTATCTGGTTTCATACGTAAGGGGTGAGCGGTAGTTGGCGAATGATCATAGGTTATTTGTTATTTTGACTATTTTGTTTATTGAGATAAGCAATATAACCATTAATTTTTTTCACTAATTCATAACCAGTTTCTTTAAGACGTTCGCAATGCTTTTTGTCATAATAGTCTTCATCGATACAAATATTAAGATCATCAATAATTTCTTCAGCTGAACCACGAGCGATACGACAAAACTGGATTGATTCTTTATAATGCCAACGACCATGTGCTTCTGCAATATTATTAGAAACAGAAATGATCGCATCTCTCATTTGATTTGTTAGACTGTATTTCTCTTCTTCAGGTAACTGTTTAATGATGGGGTAAACTCTTTTTCTAAATTCTCGTGCAAGTTGATAAACTTCGAAATCTTCTAATCTAAATCGATCAGGTTCGCTGATGAAATCAATTTCAGCTACTTCAATATCTTGATAATCAGCCATCTACCACTCTACCAACTACTACTCTACCAGTCACCACACTCACCAGTTACCGCTATACCAGTCCTAATTTTCATCATCATCCGATTTCGATGCTGTTATCACACGGGTCTCAAGTTCTTTAGGAAGATCCTCGTAGTGGCTGAATTTCTCACGATGCATACCGCGACCCCCGGTTACTGATCGAAGAACCGTAGAATAGCGATACAGGTTAGCTTGAGGTACAAGCGCCTTCACGACCTGGTAGTCACCTTCATTGTCCATTCCCAGAATCTTGCCTCTGCGGCCGGAAATGTCACCCATAACGTCCCCCATGTGATCCTCCGGTACTTTTACCTCAATCTCAAAGATAGGCTCAAGCATACACGGTTTAGCATCCCTAAATGCTTCCTTAAAAGCTCCCTTACCAGCTATCTGAAAAGCGATATCCTTGGAATCCACCGGATGCTGTTTGCCATCATAGAAATCGACTTTTAAATCCACTACCCGGTAACCAGCTATGACACCTTCTTCACAGGCAGCGTTCACGCCCTTGTGCACAGAGGGAACAAACACTCGATCTACATTCTGTCCTACAAGAGACTCAGAAAACTCAACCCCTTCGCCTCGACCTTTTGGCTCAAGTCGCATCCACACTTCGGCAAACTGTCCTGCTCCACCCGACTGTTTTTTGTGACGGTACTTTGAGTTTCCATTTCCTTTAATTGTCTCACGGTAGGGTACTTTCGGCTCAACCAGGTCAACTTCTACGTTGAATTTCCGTTTCAGTCGTGACACTACAACCTCAATTTGCAACTCTCCCTGGCCGGAAATGATGGTCTGTTTCAGCTCAGAATCAACGCGGAAGAGAAAGGTCGGGTCCTCCTCGTGAAGGGTAGCCAGACCAGTAGCAATTTTCTCTTCGTCACCTTTGGACTTTGTGACCACAGCTTCATGGATATTGGGAAGGGGGAATTCTATTTTGGGTAATTCAATGTCTATCTTAGCACTGCAAAGTGTATCTCCTGTATGTGTATTTTTCAGCTTTACTACTGCACCCATGTCCCCTGCACCCAGAACACCCACTTCCTTCCGGTTTTTACCGTTCATGATAAAAAGCTGCCCCAACCGCTCAGAGGACTGCCGGGATGTATTTTTCATATCCATACCGTGCTTAACCTCTCCTGAATAGACTCGGAAGAAAGATAACTCCCCCACATGTGCCTCACTGATTGTCTTGAATACAAACAGACTCTCAGGGTCAGAAACCTTGATTTCAGTTTCCTCTTCTGTCCCAGCTTTGAAAGCTTTCGTAGTGACAAAATCATCCGGAGATGGACAGTATTTGGCAATCAGATCCATGAGCCGGGTAACGCCAATATTTGTGTCAGCGGCGGTGCAGACTACAGGAATTACACTCCCATTCAAAATGGCATCATGCAGCCCCGCCCGTAGTTCCTCTTCAGTGAGGCTCCCTTCCTCAAAGAATTTTTCCAGCAGAGAGTCATCCGATTCCGCTATATATTCGATCAGCTCTTCATGGAGAAGATCCACGCGATCCTGCCAATCACCGGGAAGATCTTCAGTTTGGAATTTTCCACTGCCTCCACCGGAATAGGTAAGAAGTTCCTTTCGCAGTATATCAGCTACCTGATTGAAACCTGGACCTGGATTCACGGGAAGTGTGAAAGGAAACACACGCTTGGAATAACGCGATTGCAACTGGGACAGAACACCGTCAAAATTAGTATGTTCCTTATCCATCATATTGACGATAAAGATCTGAGGGATGTCGTAATCGGTGGCAAAGTCCCAAACCGTGTCCGTACCAGCTTCAGGACCGGTTACCCCATGTATCACAACTGCAGCGAAGTCAGAGACACGGAGAGCGCTTTTTGCTTCACCAACAAAATCCAGAAACCCCGGCACATCAATCATATTCAACTTTTTCTCTAGCCAGTTGCAGTGGAGCAGCGTAGCGCTGAGAGAAATCCCCCGGGAGATTTCATCATGATGGTAATCAGAGATGGTAGAGCCATCCTCGGTCTTTCCTATCCTGTTGATCTCGCCACCATTGTAAAGAATGGCATCGGTGAGAACCGTCTTGCCTGATGTACCGTGTCCAACAACAGAAAAGTTTCGAATGTCAGCAGATTTAATAACAGTTGTCATCACATATCCTTTCTAAAAATATCCCTCAATGATTCCTTGAGGACTTGAGGAGAGTATTATTGTATTGGTTCGGAGCGGACGAGTATAAAAAGAATGGCACGGCAAATCAAGTGATTTCCGAGGGTGCAGAGGTACTGCTTACTACATAAACCTGCTCTGAAATGAACTCGCGAAGTGAAGGTATCACGTAGCGCTGATCCAAGTCCAACTCATGAAAGGATCGGGCAAGAATTCTCAATCGCTGGCTCATGGGTTTCAGACTATTTAACACCATAAAGCGGTCACCATTCAGTGTACAGAAACCACCCTCAAAATCTCCTTTCCCCTCAACTATCGAAATCCCCATCTGCTCAGCTAACTGCTCAAACTGGGAATAGGTATCCTGTTCTGTCACTATAAAACCTCTTCTCTTCCTTTATTCCGCAGTTTCTCAACGAGCTGCTTCACCTCTTCGACACGATCCTGGGGGACTACAAGTGTGGCGTCTTTGGTATTGATGACTACCATGTTATCAGCACCTACAACTGCAGTAAAGCGGCCTTTGGAATGTACCAGGTTGTTGTTCCCGCCAATGACTATACCGTCGCCTTTGATAACATTTCCCTTACCGTTTTTCGGCAGAAGTTCGAAATAAGCATTCCATGAACCAATATCGCTCCATTGAAATTCAGCCTGAACAACTGAAATATTCTTTGCTCTTTCCAGAATGGCATAATCCACTGATTCCGGAGTCAGTTTTTTCCAGTTATCCTCAAGGCTCGATTTGTAATGTTTTGTACGGATGGAATACCCAATCTCTTCAAGAGCTGTAAAATCTTCGGGCATGTGGTCTTGTACGTTTTGCAGAAAAACTGATGCACGCCAGACGAACATACCGCTGTTCCAGAGGAAATCACCACTCGCCAAAAACCGCTTCGCAGCAGAGAGATTGGGTTTTTCCGCAAACGTTTTTACACCATAAGCTTTGCCAGGTACAATTTCCTTCTTTTTATTGAACTGGATGTAGCCATAACCTGTATGCGGCGAAGAGGGAACCACACCTATTGTCACTAACGTCTCATCTTGCGAGGCCAGATCATGAGCAGTTTTCAGTGCATCGGAAAATGCCCGATGGCCTATGATGAGGTGATCAGCCGGGAAAACAGCCATAACCGCATCCTTATCTATTCTCATGAAGTGCTCCGCCATAAGTCCGATAGGCGGCATCGTGTTCTTCCCTGACGGCTCCACGATGATATTCCGTGTCTCTATTCCAACAAGCTTACGACTGATCTTCCGCTTCAGATCTGCACCACAAATAATGTAGATACCTTCAACGAATGACATTTTGCGAAGGCGGTCCACAGTCATCTGAAGCATAGAGGAATCGCCCAGGATGTTCAGAAGCTGCTTCGGTCTGGCATTACGACTCAAAGGCCAGAAGCGCGTTCCCTTGCCGCCAGCCATGATAACAGCATAAATCTTTCTTTTCTTTCTCGGAGGATTCAAATCAATTTAATTTTCTGGATAACGGAGTTCTACACCTTCTGTATCCCAATTCGTTCTTACTTCCACAGTGTCTGGCAGAAAAACGAACGGTTCGGCTGTCTGAAACGGTAGTGCCTTGCCGAAACTGTAACGACCGTTTCCGTCTTTATCTTGGAATACATTCATAATCCAATGGCCTTCCGGAAGTTCCAATAGTGTAAAAACACTGCCGGAATTTACATCTGTTGAAACAGAAAGTGAGACGTTTTCTACAGATTTAGCAGTCACGAGGGAGTTTGCACTGTAGAAACCGGATACAGAGCCGAAGATAGCTCCTGTTCCGGGAGCTTCCACAGCTTGGACGGAAATCGTAACCGCAGAGTCGCTCAGTACCTCGCCTCTGGGACTGCAAATAAACTTACCTCTCAATCTCACTTCGTAGGTCTCATCTGGTCGCCATCCCTCCTGCGGAAGGATGGTAACCCTGGCCGGATCGTCCCATCCCACATCGGCTGATTCTACAGTGCCGGTGGAATCAAGTAACACTAAGGCGCTGTCCTGAGGCTCGAGAACAACAGGGTCTGAAAACTGCAGGAAGACAGGCTCTGCAACCGTTACCTTAACAGCCTTAGATGCCTGTGGTATCAGTAACTGGACCACACTCTCCGTATCTGCAGGAACGGTAAACTCTCGAACAGTCCACTCCAGCACCTGACCCACGCTGTCACTAACACCTCCCACAGACAGCTCAAGAGAGTCTCCTTCGGCAGCATCCGCCAGGTAAAAGGAGATCCGGCGGGTATCATCTTCTGACTGGAAAAGAGTTCGCTCTAATTCCTGTCCAACTGCTTGTTTCAATGAGAGACTTATCGTCATCTGTTCATCGAGATCCACAGGATTGGTAAAGCGAACGTAGCCGCGGTGACCAGTTTCCATCCGGGCTTCCAACAGCTTCAGGGGAGGTATCTCGGGAGCTATTCTGATGTCAGCAAAATTCACAGTATCGGCGCTGCCGACGAGGGTCACAGGGTCATTCCAAAACGTCCCGTACGGCATCCGGCTGGGTACGAGCGGCGACGGAGCTCTGCCGCCCTGAAACGCCAGCAATCGGTAATCTCCGGGCTCAAGATAAGAGAACGCGTAGGCGCCGGAGTCGTCTGTCTCTGTATAGTACTTAGGCGATTTTGTGAAAAGAGTGTCGTTAGTTTCTTCATTGAGACTGTAGAGATATACTGTAGCCGAACCTTTTCCACCGTACACTTTTCCGGCTATCTTCCCTTCTGAAATCTCATCTCCCGTACTAAAAGCCAATTGGTAAGTCTGATCCAGCCGGACATTGTGCTCATCCTTAATTTCCCTCGTGAGGGTCAGGATATAGGTCTGATTCTCGGACAACTCATTGGGGAATGTCACTTCCAGCACGTTCTTCTTCAGCTTCACATCTGGCGGTTCCGGCAGAGCGGGAAGGACACGAATGAAAGACGCATCGGTATTCTCGTTCAACCGCTCGGAAAAAGTGAGCTGAACCGTAAATCCCTGAGAAATTCTCACTGTTCCCGAAGGAGGTTCTACGGCAGTCAATGTGGGAGGAATATCATCCACAGGACCGCCTGGCGGAGGAGCCACCGCTGCGCAGCCGAGGATGAGTAAAATCGCAAATGGATAGAGTTTTTTCACAAGGATTTCAATTGGGCAAAAATTAAGGATACTATTACCATCTTTCTCAGCAAATAAGAAAAAGCGAAAATTCCCATAATTACATTTTACTTCAGAAAGAGTGGATTACCGTTATCCTGGAGTGTAAGGAAAGGCTATTTCAAGAAGACCATTTTGAGGGTCTTGTGAAACGTCTTCTCACTTTCTCGCGACCATGCACTCAGAACGTAAATGTAAATCCCCGCTGAAGCAGTATTCCCACCATTATCTTTACCATCCCAAACCACACTCTTGAATCCTGTCTCCTCTCTTCTGTCGAGTAGCGTGCGTACTTTTCTCCCCATAATATCATAGATTACTACAGAGACATAGGAAGCCTCTGGTAGATCATAGCGGATAGTGGTTGTGGGGTTGAAGGGATTGGGATAATTCCGATCCAAATTATATTTATTGGGTAGTTTAATATTGCTGGCAAGAGTCTTGGATGGAGGTCCACCCGTTTCACTCTTTGTCTTAACCTCCTCTGAAGGATCTGATTCTTGAGGAACAATATTCACTGCCGTTACACGGTAGTAAACAAAACCTCCACTGCCAATGGTAGTCTCATGGTCAATCCATGTGGGCTGTGTAGGGGGAGAGTGTGGTTGTATATGTACTTTCGACCATTCACCATTACCGAATTTTCTATAACACCAGTATTCATCCATATCTGTCTCCTGATTCAAATCCCAGGAGAGTTTGGGATGACTATGCGATCTACCACCATGTCTGTGCGAGAAATTAGTCATTTCGAGGTTTACTGGCGCATTGGGTCTAGGGTAATAGTATGCACCCATGTCTGCGATAGTGCCATCAGGATCGGTGTACAGTGGGTCGCCAGCATCGATACACTGAGACGTATTGAGCAGGTTGTAGTCATAGGGATCACCGGCCACAAATTCAGGATCGACGGAAATGTCATGATCCCCCGGGCTGGTGTTATAGTAATTGCCACCAGAGTTACTATATACATCGTTGTAATCCACCGGTAGCGAATAGTAATTTGAACCATTCCAAATACCGACATCTGAGTTAAAGACTACAGCATTATTCTTGAACCATATTAGAGATTCGCTTGAAGGTGGATAGACCCAGATCCCTTTCCCGGAATTATGGGCAATAGTGTTGTTTTCAATCTGACTAAGTCGACCTTCAGCACACCAGAAATTAACGCCACCATTGAAGCCATTGTTTGAAATCACGTTTCGGATCAAGCCGACATGTTGAGCCCCGTCAAGAATCTGAACTCCCGTACGGTAATTGCTCATAATAATGTTACCGGTTATTGTAACCAAAGAATTGCTTACGTAAATACCGTCTTGATATATGCCCGTGTAGTCATTCACGATCTCGTTGTTTGAGATTATACCATCACTATCTTCGAAGACTAACGCAGAGTAATGAGTTCTCTTTATTGTACAATTGTTTATAGACACGTAGTCAGCACCATCGGCATGAACGGCATGAACAGGATCTTCAAAATCAGCATATTCAATAGTAGCCCGCCCATCTGTTCGAATATGAATCTGTCCCCAGTGATAAACATCCGATTCTATGACATTTTTGAATGTTACGCGGTCGCTTTGAGTCCCGGAGACAGTAAGCTCCCCGTTAACGATAATTTCAGCTTTTTCTGTTTCATCACCAGTGGCTTCGGTATCGCAGAAATTATTAAGGAGCACTGTTGCGCCTGATTGTATTGTCAATGTATATAAAGAAGCAACGGTTACATCACCTTCAACTATTATTGTGCCATTCCAAGTTGTGTTCTGAGTAACAGCTCCGGAATTCACCTGAGTCCCACTGGCTAACAAAGCTTCACGGGCATTTATCCGACCATAACCATACTCATCTGTAAAATCCAGACCACCCATTCCCGGAACTTCGTCTGCTGTATTACGCAAAATGTCCCTGACTTGAGTCCAACTTAGAGACGGATCTACAGTACGAATCAGAGCTGCTAAGCCAGCTACATGAGGACTAGAAGCTGAGTTTCCGGGGAAATTCGTTTCGTATCCCCCTCCCATGGCAGTCGTAGTAACTTGTCCTGGGGCTACCACATCCATCTCCGGTCCATAGGAACTCCACCAATAAAGATAATCATCGGGGTCACTTCCGCCTACCGCTATGGTATTCGAATATTTTGCTGGGTATACAATAGATGGATCTGCGGTACCCCCATTATTTCCAGCACCAGCAACAACTACAACATCATAAGAGTTAACGGCAAGATTAATGGCGTTTCTCACATCACTGTAATCCGCACCAAACTCAGCCGTTGTGAGAATAATTTTTGCGCCCTCTTTTGCTGCATAATCGATAGCTTGGGCTGTAGAAGCATGCAATGGTATATCGTTTCCGTCCCTAAGTACCATTAAGCTTATACCTTTCTGAGTTTCCCAGCCTCCTGCGACTCCAGCGACTCCAACCACATTATTAGTTTCGGCGGATGAAATGCCAGCCACATTGGTACCGTGTCCGTCCGTATCGTTAGGATCGTTCCCATTTCCCGCAAAATCCCATCCTATTAAGTCATCAACTTTGTTGTTTACATCCCCGGGAGCATCTTGACCATCTAAGTCACCGCCCTCGTTTTCAGCGAAAAAATCAGGTATGCCGTTACCATTGATGTCTTCTGCCGGATTTACCCAAATATTACCGTCGAGGTCTTCATGGTCATAATCTATTCCACTGTCAATGATGGCTAAGATAACTGAGCTGTTCCCAACTGAAATGTTCCAGGCAATGGCCATCTGAATTTGGGGAAGATTCCATTGTGTAGAATATTCCGCGTCGTTAGGGGCGCATTGTCGTTTGCCATACGCATCAAATAATAGAATATCAAATTCTCCGCTTGCTTCAAGAGCCGAGGCAATACTAAATGGATCTTGGTCAGGGTCAATAGTAAGCACATAATAACCATCGAGAAATCTGCTGCTCCCTAAAGAAATGCCTGTTAAATTAAGTTGGTTAAAATCAAATGTCTCCATCTGTCCTCTATTCTTTTGACGGACAACCAGTCTTTGAGGAATGATTTCATCGCCCTTTTCCCCCTGAAAAAAGGTATACCACTTCCCATTTTCAAACCTGTATTCCTTTCCCTTGAGTGAGAACTGCTGTGGTTGAGCGTATGATTGTGTTGCTATCAAAGCTATTAGGGTTGAAATTGCCAAAACGACCTTCCATTTACCTAATTGATTTGTTGTGTTTATCATGAATTCATTCTCCTATTCGTTATTTGTTGATTAGAATTTTAGTTTATAGATACCGTTCCCAGGACTTGAAGCACTAACATAGAGAATTCTTTTACTCCAATCCACAATAAGCGCATAAAGTCCAATTCGACCGTCTGGTGACATTTTTTTTTGCCATGTCTTGCCTCCATTATCGGTTCTGTATAGCCTTAAACCGGTGGCAAATAGTTCATCTACATCATACGGATTTATCACCAATCCAAGAATACTGTGAATGCCATCTTCCCAACCCAAAACTTTTTGCCAGGTATCACCATTATCAGTGGTTTTCATAACTAAACCAATCATCCCAAGGTAAATTATGCCACTATTAACCGGATCAACGACAATGCTATGTACTTCGTTATCCTTTCCATAGGGACCAAGTGGAGGCAATGGATACAGCAAATCCCATGTCTCCCCATTATCAGATGATCGAACGGCATAGGGTAATCCCCTACCTGTACCACCGCCGCCCCAAACTTTATTGAGATATGAAGAATTAAACGTAATAACATTTACACGGGGAGCTCCCGCTTCTGGGTCTCCATAAACGACGGTCCAAGAAATCCCTCCGTCTTCACTCCTGTAAATTGCTGAAAATGTGCCCAGCAAAAGAAAATGCTCTAGGGAACTACTACCAATGACATATTGAACCTGACTGCTCCATGGATGCTCTTCAGTTCTAATGCCACTGTCGGAAGGCGTCCATGTATCTCCATTATCCTCTGAACGAAATAGGCCAATACCAGTGGTGGGCGGTGTTGCCAGTCCAACTAAAATAACCCCTGATACTTCATCTACATACACAGTTGTTACCCCATGGAAAAGACTCCAAGGTACAGTCGAATCAGCAAATCCTAAATATTCCCATTGCATAACATCGTCATCTAAGTCAAGGCGAAATAATCCGTCCCGTCCTGCGCAGGCGGGAAAACACTCTCTGCGATACCAGCTCCTTAAGGGAATGTTCAACCGAATAGGGACGCCGTTTGTCCGGAATACAGTCTACCACTGAATCAATGATCCCCAGCCGTCTTTCCGTCTCACTCAAAAGCAGAACACCGGCATTGCTGGTGACCGATCCACCGTTGAAGTCCAGCTGTACTTTCTTGCCCGAGACCGGGGAAACAAAAAAGGGGAAACTTTCCTGATGACTCTCTGTTGTTTCACAATTATTTGATGGAAACTTGTCATTTTGTCGGAGTAAATTTTGTGGAAGAGTCTTCATGGGTTCTCCTCTGCTTATTTGTGATTTTATCTACCACAAATTTAATAAGTTAAAGGGACTAAGGAGACTCTTCTTTTTAGGACTCATGAATAATCCAGGCTAGATTTACAACCTATGCAAAAACTTGATTATTTACACAACTTTTTTTGCTCAACCGTCAATGACCCATCTACACGCTCTTACAAAGGACAGACACATCTACACTCCATTACGATAAGCAGGCCCGCTCCGGGATCATGCTCAGTGCACACACAGTGTCCTCCGTACAGCCTCCTGTGACCCGGAGGGTCTCCCTTGGAGGACATCCTGCGGAATGACAGTTGCTGACTACCGAACAATTATTTCGCTCTCGACCTGACAGGACATATTCGACCTGTCAGAACTTCGTTATTAATCCCTTAGGAATTGAATATTTATAGAAACAGAGCAAACAACGATCGTACTCCAGCGAGTTCAACAATACATTAACCTCTAATAATCTAACGTATTATTTTGATTTATCCTCATGTTACCGTATATTATTCATGTATTATGGTAAATAACAGAATAAAGGATGACTCATGGACAAAGTAGACAGAACAATCCTCGATATTCTCCAGAAAGACGGGAGAATCAAAAATGCTGAACTGGCAAAGCGTATTGGTAAGTCGCCGCCATCCACTTTGGAGCGAGTGAAAAAACTGGAAAGGAACGGAGTGATTGACCGGTACGCATGCATCGTAAATCCTGAAAATGTGGGTATCGAGACTTTTACGTTTTTGGAAGTAACCTTGGTTCGCCACGGCAGCGAATCTGTGATGGAATTCATCGAAGCAGTGGATAAAGTTGAAGAAATCCTCGAATGTCATCATGTGACTGGCGAGGCAGACTTCATCCTGAAAATAGCCGTCCGCAACATCCCTGCTTACGAAGACCTTTTGCTCCACACTCTCACAGCATTGCCTGGTGTGCAGCATTTAAAGTCTATGATTGTCCTTTCTACCACCAAGAAAGAGACACGTTTACCGATACACAATAATGATTAGGAGTAATTTATCATGACAGCATCACAAGATAAAAACCGTTGGATTAAAATCGGAAAGGAGATGACCGCCGAGCGAGCAAACAAAATCCGTCGCGCTAAAAAATGGAAATTCGACACTATAGCCGCTCACGGCCTTTACGATTTGAACCAGGCGCTGGAGATGAACAGCAGTTCCATCATGGAGCCCATCTACATGACACCGGCGCAGGCATTCCACGATTCTGCCGAGATGGAAGCGTCACTCGCCTACGAGATGCCATCGTGGACCTACAGCCGCATCGCCAATCCGTCCACATTTTTCTTCGAAGAGACAATGGCGCTTCTGGAATCGTATAACGCCAACGAAGAAGCCGGCTGCGTAGCATGCTCCAGCGGGATGAGCGCCATACGTTCCGCCATTGAGCCGTTCCTGGTAAAGGACGACTTCCTCCCTCCGCCTAACTTTGTAAGCACTTCCCGAGTGTACGGAGGTACCTTTCAGCAGTTCTCGGTGAGGCAGATGGGCGACAGCGGTAACGAAGTCCGCTGGATTACCGACAATCTCGACATGGATCAGTGGGCAGCGCAGATTGATGAGGGGACCCGCTTCCTTTACGGTGAAATGCCGTCCAATCCTGCCGTAGCGCTCTTCGATATCGAGAAAATGGCGGAACTGGCGCACCATCACGGCATTCCGCTGATTGTGGATGCTACCTGCGCTTCGCCTGCTCTCATGCGGCCGCTGGAATTCGGTGCTGATATTGTGGTACAGTCCATCTCCAAAGTAATCGCCGCCAGCGGGATGACCATCGCCGGTACGGTTACCGCCAGGAAGAACATCGTTAGTAATGTAGGACCGGATGAAATGCGGGAAGATTTTTGTACTTGGATGAAGCTCCTCCCCTACCGGGATAACGGGCCGAATCTGAGTCCAATGAGCGCCATCCTTGCTCTGAATGACCTCCGCTCACTCCGTAGCCGCGTGGAGCAGATGAGCCGCACAGCACTGAAGGTGGCGGATTTCCTGAATCAACATCCCAATGTGGAAGATGTGAGCTATCCTGGACTGGCTGATCATCCACAAGCCTCCATCGCCGACAAATACCTTACACTCGTGGACAGTGAAGACATTACTGGGGAGCCGGAGCATCTCTACGGCTACATGCTGCTTTTTGAAGTGAAAGAGAAACATGCCGGCGGCTCAGAAAATACACGTAAGTTTTACGACGCTTTAGACCTCATCTGGCGAGCTACAGACTTGGGACGTGTGAAGACTGTAGCTACACTCCCAGCCATTTCGACCCATCAACAACAGGGTGAAGAAGGACGGAAGCTGGCTTCCATTTTGCCTTCCCATGTCCGGCTGTCAATGGGTATTGAACATCCGGATGACATCATCGCCGATCTTGAACAAGCTCTGGATGCTATTGACGAACGAAAATCTGTAACCATCTCGCAACGGGAAGAAGGGCTGGTGAGTAGTAAGTGGTAACTGGTTAGTGGTGAGCGGTAGCAGGTGAATGGTTGAGTAGTCGTTGGTAAGCAGTAGATTGGTAAAAGTCAAAGGCTAAGGCAGAGGCAAAGGAGAAGGAGCAGAGGAGAAAGGATAAAGTAAGTAGTGAATGGTTATTGTGTAAAAAAACATCTTTAAATAGGGAGTTAATTAATGAAACAAAATATAGCACTTATCGGCTTTGGTACTGTAGGACAGGGATTGGTGGAAATCCTGCGTGACAAGCGCAAGATGCTGAAAGAGAAGTATGACTATGATTTCGATATTGTCGCCGTTTCCGATTTCCTGAAGGGCTCCATCTACTGTCCGGACGGACTGGATATTGATGAGCTACTGGACCTGGCTCACTCGGGAAAAAATCTGGATGAATACGCTGAGGATTGCCCCGGTTGCGAATCCGGCTGGGACGCCCTCAACACCATCCGCGAGAGCAATGCTGATGTCATCTGTGAGCTGACATACACCGACATCAAGACTGGCGGCCCTGCGCTAGAGCACGTTCGGACTGCCCTTTCTGCCGGCAAACACGTCATCACCAGCAACAAAGGTCCTGCCGCTCTCGCCTATCGCGAGTTGACTGACCTCGCCGCCGCAAAAAATGTACAGTTTCTCATCGAAGGGACGGTCATGTCCGGTACACCGGTGCTGAACTTTGCCAAGAACAATCTCGCCGGCTGTGAAATCTCTGCTATCCAGGGAATCCTGAACGGCACCACAAACTTCATCCTTACAAAAATGGAAGAAGGTCAGTCTTACGACGATGTCCTAAAGGAAGCTCAAGAATTAGGTTATGCCGAAGCTGATCCCACCGCCGATGTGGAAGGTCTTGACGCCCTGGGGAAAGTAACCATCCTCGTTAATGTGGTCATGGACCAAAGTGTGAAGCCCACCGATATTCCGTGCCAGGGAATTTCCCACTTGACGCAGGACGACATTCAGCAGGCAAAGGATGAAGGAAAGCGGTGGAAACTTATTGGCTCTGTCAAAAAAACTGACGATGGTATAGAAGCATCCGTTGCTCCGCAGATGGTTGACCTCTCTCACCCGCTGGCGGAAGTGAGCGGACCCATCAACGCTATCACGTTTACAACTGACTTGTTAGGTGATGTGACCGTCGTAGGTCCCGGCGCTGGACGGGAGGCAACGGGGTTTGCGCTGGTGGCGGATTTGCTGGAGATACATCGGACAGGATAACTCACCCCCAATGGATTAAAGAGATGACATCTTTGCGAAAGATGTCATCTCTAAGCATAAGACTTCACCTCCTGAGTGATTTTCGATATTTCTTTAACTACCATAATTTAAATCACTTGGGAGGTATTTTTATATACCAATATCGGAATTAGGGTTAGATATTGAAAGTCTAATTAGTGTCTGTCCATAAAGTCTTGATTTAACATACTCAGAAAGATGTTTTC
>CAZHRR010000041.1:0-17392 GCA_964534955.1 uncultured bacterium | reverse complement strand
GTCTGACTTGTTTTTTCATCAGAAATAATCAGACCTTTTCGGAGTGAACTCATTATTCATTTACACTGGAATTAATAAATCGGGGATGATAGTTCTATTTCTCGCCATCCCGAAGTATCGGGACGGCTGCTCCTCCACAGGTCACGTAGGACTCCTTGACAGGAGAGACCCTCCGGGTCGCAGGAGCTCCTCTGGAGCAAAATCCGCAGGATGCTGTGCAGAAACAGCCGTCCCGACAGATTCCTGTCGGGATGAATAATCCTAATCTCTTACTCCAAATCAACTTTTATCCCCGGTTTTTCTAATGCGGCACATTAAAGAGGAAAAACGTCGGTCCTATAAGCTACGATTGCAGACATCAGGGAGAGGAGCCCCTTTAGACTGATTCCTCTCTTTGCCAGTTGCCTGCCTGCAGTAGCCATTCAGGCGGGGCGAGAGAGAAAGCTACCATTTCCCAGACTTATGAATTATATAACTTTAAAATTATCTACCCACACAAATGTATGATGAACCAAAAAATCGAGGGAACAATGATTTGATATTACCAAAATAGCAGAAATTTCGTTATTATCTGACTGCCATCATGAGATTGATTTTATTTATACAGAGGATTACAGTTCTTACGCTGTTTTTCTGCATATCCAGTGCTGCGGATAAAGATATCGTCATCCATAGTTTAGAACTGTTGGATGAAGACAGCGAATTGATCCTCCTTCTGGATCGGTTATATGTGAGCTCCGGTGAATTACCACCCTCTGTTGGCAGCTTCACCACCTATGCTGATGCAAGGGAGAACTTCGAACGATGGTTGGAGAAGTACCAGGAAAGAACCGCCTTACAGTGGAGCATTATCGGAAAGATCACCATTATTCTTGATCGGATCGTTGACAGAGATTTTGATCTGTCTTTGAAATCCTTTCAACCCACCATCGAAGGCACTATCGGAATTGATTATCTCTATCATCAGAATCTGTACGATGCTGACTCGGTCTCACAGTTCTTCAATGTATTCAAGGATAGAGATTTTATTACCAAATATGACCATCGAGAGAATTTCATCGACGTTAGAATCAAGTCCTCCTATTGGAATTACTTCTTCTTCTCGTCAAGGTTTGGTATAAAGGAGGATTGGTCAAATCTTGATATCAGAGAAAATCATTACCCTCGGGACCTGCACGAGCTTGATGCCAATTTCAACCAGAAATCCGTTTTTACATTCCGCTTTAACCCCATTACCATAATCTCTGGCAGAGATAGAGTGACAATGGGACTGGGTGAACACGGGAAGTTGTTGATTTCGCACGAGCTTCCTCCCCTGGATGTTTTCCGGTTTTCGGTAAAGTTCGGGAAACACATTCGTTTCTACGATTTCATCACGCCTTTGAACAATATTTCTACGAAGCTGCTGACAGAGGAAATGAGACCTAAGTACCTGCTTGCTCATAGGATGGAGTTTGATCTTACCCGAAGATCGCGAGTTTCGGTAAACGAAATGTTAATCCTGAACAGCTACCTGAAATGGAATTACTTGAACCCTTTTCTTGTTTTTCACAATGTAACGAATGCCAATAACACAAATATTTTTACGGCTATTGATTTCGAGGTCTTATTGTCAAAAAGAGTGAGGTCGTATTTAACCATTGCCATAGATGAAATTGATTTTTTTGCTGTTGAACCTACACTCTCTCGTGAAAGCCGGTTAGCCATGGGGTATCATTTTGGCACGAAATGGTATAATCCTCTTAATCTGCCGGACAGCTTTCTTCTGCTTGAGCTGGTGAAACTGGATAAGTGGCTATATAATTATGATGAAACAGGTGACCAGGATTTGACCTACACTTATATAGAGACTATAGACTACCCGGAAGAGAGAACATTTTACAGGTTTATTGGGCACTATCTCGGTTCCAATGCCTGGGCCGCTTTTCTTGATTTTGGCATTAACAGGCTAACGTTGAGTTACCAGCATATTGAACAGGGGGAGGTTCTGTTACTCGAACCAGCATGGAGTGAACATGGGGGTTTACCGGTTGAGATCAAGGATATCCTTGGTCTTCAGTATGAAAATACACTGCTTGATGGAAAGATCAGCGTTACTTCCCGTCTTTTCCTGACCCATGTAGAGAATTTTCATTATAACAGTGGAGCTACAAGGATATATCCAGAGTTCTGGGTAAGTCTGGGCTATAGGACACTGTATATGGACAGGTTCTAGCGGCAGATTCTCTGCAATCTTCTCCATGGTTCTCCGCCTGCCTTGCCCGCCTGAATGACTTTGTCGGGCAGGTAGGGAGGTACGACCGTATCAGGATGCCTCTCTGCCTGCACCGCAGGGAAGAATGACCGTATCGGGGTGACCTCTGTGTACAAAGCAAATGGATTTAGGCTGAGCTACATTTCCCCGGCGCCGATAGTGCCGTGTTCATCATCTATCCAGCCGCCCACAAAGTCATGGACCTTCTGCAGATCTTCCAGTGCGCAAATCAGAATAACCATGTCTTGCTCCTTCCCAGTCTGGTCTACCAGATAATCCGGAAGTATTCCCTCCATCGTGAAGCCGAGATGTTCGTACATCTTAATTACTTCTTTCTGAGGCCGCATCAGCTTGGTGATAACGTGCTTCAGCTGACGTTCTTTGGCAACATCGTAAAGGTCCGACACTAGAACGGCATCTACATCTGAATCCCTGTATGCCGCAGGGATAAGCAGGCGCAGGTGTCCGGTACCGCCTTTCCACTCCTCTGTAGAGATTTCCAATGATCCATCGCCTACTATTTCGTCACCAATGAAAGCGATCCGGCGGATGATGTTCCCCGATTCGGTTACCTTTATCCTTTCCCGGACATGTTCAATGTTAGTCACATCGCTGCGCAGGTAACGGCGTTCTTCCTCTGATAAGGAGAGGAAGAATTTGTGGGAAATATCCACGTCTTCCATGGTTAAGTCACGGACAGTTAATTCGGTCCCATCACGAAGTGTGTATGTATGTTTCATTAAATCCCCCCTGGATTTTATCCAATGATAAGGTCAACAAGTATTACTATATCAAAGACGTCAATGATCCCATCTTGGTTCAAATCTGCCAGGTATGACTGCTGTTCGGATAGCGGCTCAGTGCCCAGCATATGGTTCACAATCCCTAAGATGTCGAAGACATTGAGGGCTCCGTCCATATTCACATCCCCTGAGGCGAATCCGGTTATGTGGAATGCATAGTAACCGGCTATGGGGAGTGTCTCTTCCCTGTTGGAGTAATCAGCGGCGTGAATGTAGTAGCGAACCTCCCCGTTTGTGGCTGGTCCACCGATGAGCGCTGAGTACTCATCAAGATTGCCTGTGGGTTCCAATGGAACAACCGTGTAATCGTCCATTGCCTCGGATTTCCAGTAGACCTTCAGTTCTTCGGGGACCAAACCCGCTTCACTAAGATCGTCTATAATGGCTGTAACTTCGTACTGCATCTTGGGCTGTTCCTGATCATCAATGGGATTGTGGAAGATCTGCAGTATCTCCAGATCGGGGATCCCTTTGGCCCGGCAGTGGATGGCGTCTGTTGAGAGCCAAGAGCCTGTGACAGGCAGAATCTCATAGCCGGGCAGCGCTTCCTGGTAAATCGCCACCGCCTCGTTATCCCAGGAACTGCTCATGATAGGGACAAAGACTTTCTCGTTCAGTATCAGGGAATTCGTGTATGGCTGGTCATTTGGCGTATAAACACGGTAGATATCCCACGGCTCTCCAAAGGCATTTAACTGGCTTGAAAAATAAGCGACCACTTCCTCGATTTCATCATATTGAGAATGACTGTCCGTCACCTCCCGGATGAGCAGTTTGGAGGGCGAAAGAAATTTCCCCCAGCAATCTATATGTTCAATGTAGTCATTATTGGGATCGTCAACCACGTGGTAGGTTTCTACTCCCCAATATTGCTGCATAATCTCATTTACTTCCGATTGACTCATATCGTTTTCAGAATAGACGAGTGAACTGGAGGCAGATATATTGTAACCATCGGTCATATAGTTGCCGCCCGCGTGAACAATGTCACTGGCGTAGTAGGGAATCTCCAGATGGTCTGCCATCTTAGATGGAGCCTCGTTATCGTTGGGGCGGGGGCGGTTGTAGGTAAAGTCAACCACGGTCATCTCGCGGTCGCCGTCTACTACCCACCACGGACCGTAGTCCCGGGTCCAATAGCTGTCCGTGGGACCCAGAACGAACTCCACGTTATCCATGTTGACCCCAGCGCTTTCAAAGTTTGCCGCCGCGGAGCTTTCCAGACTTGTGCTCACAAGGCAGTAAACGATTATATCCTCCGCCATCTCCTTGACAATGGATGTAGGGATACCGAGAGGAAAGCGGATCAGCACGCCCTGCATCCGCTCATATTCGGCAACGTTCCGGACGGGTTCCGGCGGCGGGTCTGTTTCCCGGGCATATTCCTTGATGAGGTGACGATTTTCCCATTCCCATTCGGTGAAGCCGATAGGAAGCTCATTCTCTGTCTGTGCCGATATTGAGGCAGCAAGAAAGAGCAAGAGAGAAATGAATGTTTCAAGTCTCTTCATAAATAAAAATTACCCTAAAGGCAGGTACCAGCCAAGATTATATCAGGAGGTGTGATCCTCCGCAAACTTATGTACTTTTTTCTCTAAAACCTATCCGGTCAAATGGATTAACCACACTGGTAATCATGTTGTTCAAGTGTGCGCTGATACGTTTGAGATAACGGGCATACAGAGCAAGGGCGGCTGAATCACTGGGTGATATTCCCTCAATTGTTCCTTGTACCAGATCATCGTCGATCTGGTCGCAAATGCTGCTGATTTCCTCTTTGAATGTATTCATCATACCCCTGGCTGTTTCCACATCTTGGTTCTTCAGTACGTTTAAAGTATTGTCGAAGCGTTTCTTGATTACTTCCTCGATTTTACCTAGTTGTTCATCATAGGCCGGAACTGACAGATGCTGGGGGTGGGCTTCTGCAAGATCGAGTATGTTTTTACAGTAATCTCCGATGCGTTCTATATCTATTACTATACTGATAAGAACCATGCCGCTTGGAAGGACAGCAGGACCTTGAATAGTGCAGTGTGTCATTACCTTACGCCTTACGTTGCGTTCGTAGGCATTTACCTGTTTGTCTTTCTTACGAATCTCGCGATTAACAACAGTGTCATCGCTCTCACGCAGAATACGGACAGCTTCAAGGAACATTACCTGGGCAATCTCCAGCATTTCGAAGGATTCGCCCCATGCCTCCACAAGCAGGTTATCGGATTTCCACAGGTTAGTTAATTCTTTCCACATCTGTTATCTCCCTTTTAAAATTAGTACTAAAGATTGTAGAAATGAAGTTTCTCATGATTTAAGTAAGGAACACCAGGGCTACCGGTACAAAATGAAGCAGGATATAAACGATTATGAATACCACTAGATTTTTTGTCGATTTGCTCGCTTTTTCGCCAACATATTCTGCAAGTCTTATGGGGATGAGCTTCAACGGATAGAAGATTAGAATTCCGAATATGTTGAAGACAAGATGTGAAAATGCGACTGTTATTGCCACCTCATTTTGAGTAGCCATAGCTGCCAGCATTGCGGTTATTGTAGTTCCTATATTCGCTCCCAGCGTGTAGGGAAAAATTTTTCTCAGGGATACCAGTCCAGCTCCCGCAAGGGGAATTATAAGTGATGTGGTTACAGAACTGCTCTGTACAGTAGCTGTCATCAGGATACCCAGAACGAATCCCAGCACATCGTTCCGGAAAAGATAGCGGTCTATAATTACTTCTATCCTTGTTAGAACAAGTGACCGTATCGTTTTTATTAAGA
This sequence comes from uncultured bacterium, assembly GCA_964534955.1. GTDB lineage: Bacteria > Fidelibacterota > Marinisomatia > Marinisomatales > UBA2128 > UBA2128. The sequence continues at coordinate 11,557 of CAZHRR010000041.1, read as the reverse complement.
ATGTCAGGGCAGCGAACATTAAGATTAGGGAAAAAATCGTCAGGAAGATTTCGGTGTATGGAAGAAGTGTAAATACCTTGTCTACAAACTTAATGGCTGGATTAAGAATGAATTTGAGAGGATTAAACAGCTTTAACCCTCCGGCCCCGGAGAATCCATTCCCCAGCCAGGAAGCAGTCTGTTCGATAGGGTGAAATTTGAGCTCTAATGGGAATAAAACAATCACTACACAAATGTTGAAAAAGTCGTGAACAATACTTGCGGAAAAGGCTCTTTTAAACTCAATAAGATTTGACATGTGGCCAAGAGAGACGAGGGTATTTGTTATAGTCGTCCCGATATTGGCGCCCATTATGATGGGGATAGCTCCACCCAGATCCAAGGCGCCCCCTGCCACTAATCCAACAACTATGGAAGTGGTTGTTGAAGAGCTCTGGATCAGACTTGTAGCCACTATACCGATAATCAGACCGGCGAAAGGATTGGCAGTCATTTCGAGCATAGCTTCGGCAAAGTCCCTACCAAAAAGTTTGAATGAGTGACCCAGCAATTTGATGCTTAATAGAAAGAGATAGGTCGCAGCAATAATGGTGATTGCTTTTAACAACTTCGATTTTGTGCTTTCACTCATTTTTTTGCATGGGGAACGTTAATCACTGTAGACCATCAGTGAGATAAGGATAGAGAAGCCGAGGATTTAATAGGCACTGATTATCTTGTATTTGCCAGCACAGCCTGCAATTTGAACAGGTACGTTAAGCTATTTTGATACATAATTCAAATAACAAAACTACAGCAATTGAATACTGTGGAGGAATCCACAGTCCCGAACTAAATTCTTCCATGTTCTCCTCAGATATAATTGATCAAATCAGGAAGCGGCTTCAGGAGCCCCTCCCCGGTTTGGAAGCCCAAATCCGGATGGCTCCCTCAAAGCGTTTTGCTATTCCAGATCCTCCTGACCCGCCTATCCCGGCAGCGGTACTCATTCTTCTTTTCCCGGAGGAGGATAATTGGCGATTTTTCTTGACCGAGAGGACGCATGGAGTTGAACATCATCAGGGGCAGATATCTCTCCCAGGCGGTGCCCTGGAAAAAGATGAATCAAAGGAGGAGGCCGCTATCCGGGAAACACAGGAAGAGATGGGTATCTTTGAAACTCCGGAGATTATTGGGCAGCTGTCACAAATGCATATTCCATTGAGTGGATTTGAAGTAATGCCATTTGTGGGATGGCTCTCAGCCCGACCGAAGGTAGAGCCGCATGACATTGAAGTCGCCCGGGTACACGAGGTAACCCTTACTGAATTCCTGACGCCGGAATGCCATAAGTGGGAGAAGCGGACATTCAGGAGTGTAGAGATTGATGTACCGTATTTTGAGCTTGATGGAGTAAAGGTGTGGGGAGCCACTGCCATGATCCTCAGCGAGTTCCGGCAGGTGCTGCAGGAAGCGCTAAACAAAGATATTGTTAGACAGGTTTCCTTAGACTGATGTAATTAAGAATTTTTCCCAATAGAGTATTTTTGAATGTAGTGATACAATGTAGTTCTTGGTACTCCGAGTATTTTTGCTGCTTTGCTTCGGTTGTTTTCAACCATGTTAAGAGCTTGTTGGATAAGTTCTTTTTGTACCTGATGAAACAGGTTTCCCCCAAAGCCGGTGTTTGCTTGGATGGAAAATGTAGAAAATTCTTTGTCACCTATGGATGCAACAAGCCTTCCTTGATTTCTTGTTAAGTCACTCAGCGTCAGCATTTTTCCTTTGGCAAGGAGCACTGCCCGTTCAATATAATTTCGGAGTTCACGAACATTTCCAAACCACGGCATAGAGATGATATAATTCATTGCCTCCTTATCTAATCCAGATACCGACTTCCTAAATGTGAGATTAAAATCTTCTACATATCTTTTTGCTAAAGGTATTATGTCCTCGCGCCGTTCACGCAGTGGAGGGATTTCAATGTAGCCAACATTCAAACGATAATAGAGATCTGAGCGAAACTTACCTGAATCCACAAGTTCGGAAATGTTAGTGTTAGTGGCAGCAAGGAAACGGACATCTACTTCGATTGGTTTTACCCCACCCACACGATATACTTCATTATTCTCAAAAAGATGAAGCAGTTTAGTCTGTAGTTCAAGGTTAAGCTCACTGATCTCATCAAGTAAAAGTGTTCCGCCATTGGCCTGTTCTATCAACCCCCTCTTACCAGTTTTACTTGCTCCAGTAAAAGCACCTTTTTCGTAGCCGAAAAGTTCGCTTTCTAAGAGATCAGACGGAATAGCAGCGCAGTTGATTGAAACGTAGCGCTCATTAAACCGCTGACTGTTATGATGTATGTACTGCGCTATTAAGTTCTTTCCGGTTCCTGTTTCCCCAGTCAGAAGCATAGTTGCCTCCGTCTGAGCAAACTCTTTTGCGATATCCAACAGATGTTTCATTTTCTGAGATGATGCCACGATATCAGGCATACCAACCTCTTGGATGCATTGTTCGCGAAGTTCTTCCACCTCTTTCTTTAGGCGGAGACTGTCTAGTGCTCGCTCCACAGTGTAGCTTATGAAGGTTGAGTCTTCTTCTTTCTGTATGAAGTCATAGGCACCATTCTTCATAGCATCAATAGCCAAGCTGACGGTTGCGTAAGCTGTCAGCATGATTACTATGACATCAGGGTATTCTTCTTGGATTAACTTGAGTAAACTGAGACCGTCTGTTTCTCCCAGTTTATAGTCCAAAAGTACCAGATCTACGTCCTTTTCTCTTAAGACCGACTGTGCCTGGGAGAAGTTGAGTGCAGTATAAACTGTTTTCTCGTCGTCCTCGAGAATGCGCTTTACGGAACTACAGACCAGTTTTTCATCATCTATTATCAGGATTGTAAATTTCATTACTGACTGTGTTTTAGTGGAAAGGTTATGGTAAAACAAGTACCAGAGATTTCATCGCTCTCTACATTGTAAGAGGCAAGATGTTGATCCAATATCCGCTGAACGATGGCGAGACCGAGGCCTGTACCTTCAGGAGAAGTAGAATAGAAAGGATCAAATATATAGTCAATATTATCTTTTGATATACCTCTACCATTATCCTCAACAGAGACTCGAGCCATCCCGTTTATCATTCCAGCAGTGATTTTGAGAGTTCCTGAATCGCCCATCGCTTCGTATGAATTTAAAAAGAGATTTACGAAAACCTGCTCGATTTGATGAGAATCGGCTTCTATGAAGATTTTTTCTTTATCGAAGATTTTTTCAATTCTTATGGAGTCTTTCTCTAATTGTTTTCTTACAAGAGAGATGCTGTTGTTGATTATTCGGTAGATATTTGTAGAAGCAAAATCTGTTTTATGTGGTCGAGAAAAATCGAGGATTGTGGTGATGATTTTATGTATTCTGTTGATACTGTTCTTTAGTTCTGGGTAGACACTGGAGAAGTCACTTTGGCTGCTGAATTTTTTGTTCAAGAACTCAATGTTGTTATTTAAAGCGAATAAAGGATTCCTGATCTCGTGCGCAATACCGGAGGAGAGGTGCCCGAGGGCGAATATCTTTTCTGCCTGGAGAGTATATTTCTCTATTTGTTTTCGCTCGCTTAGATCTCGTACATAGACAAAGGATAAATCATCATTTTCGCCAAGTCTAAATCCGGTGAGACAGTATATTTCCACTGGGACTTCTGAGCCATCACCTCTGGTTAATACAGATTCGTAATGAGTCGCTTGAATCCCAGCTTCTTTTTCTCCTGCTAACGATCCGCGGATTGTACGATTATTTTCTGGATTCATCATCTGAAAAAGGTCTCTTTCTTTCAGTTCCTCTTCCTTGAACCCAGTTATTCGTACAAGCTTGTTGTTGAAATCAATAAGTTTTCCTTCCGGATTGACTATTGCGACAGCTTCCAGGGAGTTTTCTACAAGACTGCGGTACTTTGCTTCAGATGTTTTCAGGTAAGTGGTAGACTCCTTGATTCGATCCCCCATTTTTTGCATGGCAACGGCCAGACTGCCGATCTCATCCTTGGTGGGGATGTTTAATGAAAACCCGTAATTACCTTCTTGGATCTCGAGTGTAGCATCCTCGATTTGTCTAAGAGGGGTTATTACGCTTTTTCGCAGCGCCACAAAAATAATCACACTAAGAAGCAGGACAGACAGTATGGCCAGAACAATAGTAAAATAAACATTCGACTTTTCTGTCTGGATAAAGGGTTCAGCATCAAGAAGCACACTGATGCCGCCACGAAGATCGCCAGTGATATAACCTTGTGTACTATGACAGGTTAGACATGATTGTTTTACATAAAGTGGTGCGAAGAAGCGAAAATACCGCCGCTTATTTACTTCTTCAAACCTGAAGAACTCTTTAGAACTAGTTTTCGTGTTGTCGAAAAACTCCAGAGCTGCCTTTTCAAACTCGTCTGGACGATTGACCGGATTGATATAATCTAAACTGGCCATATGATAAGAGAAGTTGATACCCATGTTATCACTTAACTCACTTAGTTCTCTCGTTACAAGTGCAGGGTTCTTCAGCAGAAGGGTGTCTCCCTCGGCGGTAATTAATTGTGGGTGAGCCAGGAAAGGATTGGGCTTCATGCCGGGCTTTTTGGGGACCAGCACCCCATCGTGTTCTGCAACCCATTCTCTTGTGATAAGGAGATTCTGGTAGATGGAGCGAGCTGAAGATAAGATTGCCTCACGATTTTGGCGACTTATACGGATTGCTGTGGTTGTGAAGATTATGGACATGGTAAGCGTGACCAATGCCCCAATAATGAGAATTAACTTTATAGTGAGTCGCATGACAGAAATTGTGGCATTTATCTAGTATTTATTTAATCTAAAACACGTGAATAATCTGACTATGAGGTTTTGAAACTTGTTGGTTGTATTTGTCGGTATACCGTCATTGTGTCGGTACACCGTCGATTGATTGAAGTATTTTACTCTGTATCTTCATCAGTGTTCTCTCGAACACGAAAATGGCACAGTTCTTGCACAAGTACTGCTAAATAGATATTACAATCTACATATCTACATATTAAAAACAAAAGGAGGATGGGTCCAATGAAACGTCTCATTTCTGGTATCCTATGTACTATGATTCTTGGCAGTTTCTTGTTTGCCACGGATTTTAAAGTGAATGGTGTTTACACGGCTTGGGCACAAAATCAGCAAGCCTTTAAGCTTAATGCGGAAAACTATAACATGCACTATGTGATTCAAATGTTGCGCTTCAAGGTGCAGGGAGTTGCAAATGAAAACTTAAAGTTTGTAACTCGCTTTGATATTGCTCAGGGTTGGTGGGGCGTTGACAACATGCTGCGTGGTGTAGAGCGCTGGGAGAAAACAGGTGCAAGCAGTTTGTTCGATTTTAAAGACTCAAACTATCTGGTGCATGTAGACCAGGCGTATGTTGATTTTAAACATCCCACCCATCCATTTAGCATGAAAATCGGTCGAATGTGGTATGGGCTTGGCAACAAAATAATGATGGACAATAACTATGACGGAATACAGGTTGATCTGCTTAACGGTGCTTTGAATATTGGTTGGGCAAAAGTATCTGAAGGCAATGATAATACAACAGACGAAGGACTCCATAATGGTGACTCTGATCTGTATTTAGGAAGCTACAAAGGTGGTTCTGAAAGCCTGAAATTCAACGCATTCGGTTTTTATTATAAAGAAAATGTAACAGATGAAGACACAACAGCTTACATCGTTGATGATCTTCAGTTCTTCAGAAATCGTGATGCTGCTACGGTAACTCAACTAACAGCTTTTGGTGTGTCAGCAACGCTAATAGCAGGCAAATTGACCATAGATGGTGAGTTTGATTACCTAACCGGTAAAGATGATATTAACGATCTTGACTTGAGTGGTTACAATCTTTACGGAAAAGCAACGTTCGCCGTAAGTGATGCTTTGAAACTTGGTGGTGTGTTTGGTCTGGGATCTGGAGATGATGCGAGTGATCCAGGGTTCACAAATGTGAATAAACTTCGGACATCAGGATTCTTCTACATCACAGAAATTTGGGAAGATTCCATTATGCCTGATGAGGAAGGTATCTCACCACAAGGTCTCGGTGCACCGAATGTTAGAGCATATCGCGAACTGGAAAACACAACAATCGTTCAAGGTAATGCAGATTACAAACTTACAGGTAACACGTCACTGTTTGTGTCTGGAAGCTACATATTGGCCAGTAACGAAATCATGGATACAGACACAGCAGGAACCTTCTTTGCTGGCGATAATGGATCCAAAGATTTAGGTATGGAAGTCGATTTTCGCCTAAAGCATAATGTGTTCAAGAACATGTTCTTCATGCTTCGAGGTGGATACTTCATTCCCGGTGATGCAGCTGGTTACTTAATAAATGGTCATGCTAATGATATGGATCCGGCTTATGAGCTGAAAGGAATGGTTGTATACAAATTCTAAATAGTTTTTGAAAGATCGCAGGGGCGATAAAGGTCGCCCCTGCGATCTTTCAAAAGGAAGGTGGTATGAGTAACAAATTAAATATGGTAAAAACTGTTGTAGCGTTGGGGATAGTCGTAGCCTTTTGGTCATGTTATCCCTCACATGCTAAAGTGCAGCCGGTTACTGAGACAACAGTAAAATATACAACACACACAGAGATCGATTTCAGTATTAGTTGTATGGAGTGTCACTCAGAAGAAACTCCAGATATTTATGAAGATTGGGCAAGAAGTGGACACGGGAAAATGAATTTCGGGTGCTACATATGTCATGGTGATGGTATTGAAGAATTTTCTGTTAAAACCTCAACGGACAAATGTATATCCTGTCATTCTTCTGCAAGTGGACATTTGATACGAATGGAGAATCAGGGTTGTTTCAATTGTCATGATGGACACACACTAAGTCCACAATAAGGAGGAGGCAATGACTAAAAAACAGACACGTAGAGAATTTATTAAAGTTACCGCTGCGGCATCAGCTGCAGCAGGAATTGGAGTTACTCTGTTCCCCGGCATGTCTTTTGCCAGTCAAAAAAGCGGTATTGACTGGCACAAATCCGTGTGCAGATACTGCGGTGTTGGTTGTGGTGTGATGATTGGCAACAGAGGTGGGAAAATTGTCAGTGTAAAAGGCGACGAGCAAAACACAATAAACAATGGTCATCTTTGTGTAAAAGCGTTTTATCTGCCTAAAGCCGTCCATGCAAAAACTCGTTTGCGCTATCCGATGATTCGGAAAGATGGCAAGTTAGTAAAGACATCTTGGGATGAAGCTTTGGATCTTGTTTCTAAGAAATTCAACGAAATCCGCAAAAAACATGGCGGTGATGCATTGGCTTTCTATGGTTCAGGACAAGGAGAAACAGAAGAAACATACATGGCGAATAAGCTATTCAAGGGTTGTATCGGTACAAACAACGTTGAAGGAAATCCACGCCTTTGTATGGCAAGCGCTGTAGGTGGTTATTTGACTAGTCTTGGCGCTGATGAACCAGCCGGAACTTATCAGGATATTGAAAAAGCAAAGCTCTTTATGCTGGTAGGTACCAATACTGCGGAGGCACATCCGATCGTTTTCAAGAGGGTTATGCGGCATAAAAACAAGAACCCAGATGTGAAGATTGTTGTTATTGATCCGCGGAAAACACCAACGGACCAAGTGGCGGATTTGCATCTGTTCCCGAATCCGGGATTCGATTTAGCTGTTTTCAATGCAGTAGCGTATGTACTTGTTAATGAAGGGTACACTGATGAATCATTTATCGATAGCCATGTATTCATCAAGGACAATGAAGGTAACAAACATACGTTTGGGGAATACAAGCAGTTCTTAGAAGACTATACTCCTGAGAAGGCTGAAAAGATTAGTGGTGTTCCGGCGAAAGATATCATCAAAGCGGCTCGGCTGTTTGGAAAAGCAGAAACAGCAATGAGTTTGTGGACGATGGGGTTGAACCAGCGCATGCGCGGTATCTGGGCAAACAATCTGGTCACTAATTGGCACTTGATTACAGGGAAAATTGGTGTACCCGGCTGCGATGCCTTTTCACTAACAGGTCAGCCTAATGCTTGCGGTGGTGTTCGAGAAGGTGGGGGCTTATGTCATATTCTTCCAGGTCATCATCTGGTCGCAAAAGAAGCTCATCGGAAAAAGGTTGCAAAAGTCTGGGGCGTTCCTGCAAGCAACATTCAGCCCAAACCTGGTAAGCACACAATTGCAATGTTTTCTGCATTGAACACGGGTGATATCAAGGGTATATACATCATGTGCACAAATCCAGCTCATTCATTGCCTAACTCAAGTAAATACTGGAAAGGCTTGAAAGAGCAGTTCGTTGTTGTTGCTGAATCATTCTTCCCGACAATGACAACAGAATATGCTGATGTTGTGCTCCCAGCTGCTTTCTGGACTGAGAAAGAAGGTGTGTATGGTTGTACGGAGCGCCGCTCGCAGTATATGCCTAAAATAATAGATCCGGCAGGTGAAGCTCGCTGGGATGCTTTCATTCTTCGTGATCTTGGTATTAAGATGGGATTTGGGAAAGAGTTTGCCAAGTACGAAAATGCAGAGATCATGTGGGACGAATATCGCAGTTTGACCAAAGGAACAGATATGAACCTCATGGGGGCCTCATATGACCGCCTTAAAAAAGTACGCGGCCTGACTTGGCCAGTTCCTACTGAAGATCATCCTGGAACATACAAGCGTTTTACAGATGGAGATCCTATCTATGATGCGCTTCCGGCTGAAAAGAAAAAAGGCCGCCGGATGTATTTCTATGGTCCTAAGGCGAAAGATGGTAAAGCTACCGTCTGGATGCGTCCTCATGCCGATCCGGGTGAACCACCAGATGCGGACTATCCTTTGGTTTTGACGACGGGACGTGTGCTAGAACATTGGCATACAATGACAATGACAGGAACAGCACCTCAGCTTAATAGAGCCGTTCCGAAAGCCTACGTAGAGATCAATCCTATTGATGCGAAAAAAATGGGCATCAAAAATAAGGATCAAGTAGTTGTAGAGACTCGACGCGGTAAATTGGAGATTGAAGCAAGAGTTATCGATCGGCCTACTCCCGGAACTATCTTTGTACCTTGGCATTGGCCTGAAACACCGATCAATGTCTTGTGCAATGATGTTTATGATCCGGGCTCAAAAGAGCCTGAATACAAGGTGGCTGCAGCCAAAATCTCGAAGGTTTAATCGGTAGGGAGCAGAGCAGTCTCCTCTCTGTTAAATCCGTAAAGAGGCGGGAGCGGAATCGCTCCCGCCTTTAATCTGGGTGTTATTTTTTAAAGAAAGACGAGCCAACCAAACATGGTAGAAGTTATTTCCAGGAGTGATTTCCTTCGAGACTTAGTTCCTAATTTTTGGGAGAAAGCAGAATTAGCAGATAAATCACCTGGCGTGGGGCAGTGCGATTATTTGTTGCCACCCGGTGCCCAGTCGCCTGTGGATTTTACCACCAAGTGTACAAAGTGCTATAACTGTGTTGGGGCTTGTTCTCATGAATCTCTGAGGGTTATTCATGAGAGCAACCACCCAGTCGATGGTTATCCGGTAATCATTCCTCGAGAAGAACCGTGCTATTTGTGTGATGAATTTCTCTGCATAAGTGCTTGCACACCTAAGGCATTAACAATGGATAATACTCACTTAGCATTAGGACGTCTTAACTTAAATGAACAAACATGTCTCGCATTTAACAACCATTACTGCTTTACCTGCGTAAACAACTGTCCGGAAACCGGGGAAGCAATCTATAGCGACAAGCTTGGTCGCCCGGTGATTGTAGAAGATAAATGTACGGGTTGCGGCATTTGTATTAATGTCTGCCCTTCCGAGAATCCGGGAATTAGAATAATAACTCATTGAGGAGGACAAGATGCCTGTTGCAGGAGTAATTGTACTGACTGAAAAAGAGAAAAGTAAAGAGGTTCTATTAGGGCTGAAGAATGTAAGTGGTGTTACCACCTACGGCGTCCACAAAGACATGTACATTGTGGCTGTTTTTGAATCAGAAATGGTGTGTGAACTGGAGGGAATAAGCAAAGAAATAATCGAAAATATACACGGTGTTATAGGCGTATATCCCACGTACGTCAATATTGAGGATATTGATGATAGTGCTTGAGATCTCTAATAAAAGGAGATGAAACCGTAAGAAACAACCGATGTTGTCATGGTTTGAGCGGTTAGTTTCGATTACAGATCCTCTGCGTCCACCTGGAGCTGTGGGCGAAGAAGATTTCTTAAAAATTTGTATACGTTGCAGGAAGTGTGAGGAAGTATGTCCATATGAATCTATTAAAGCTGCTCACGGAGAATGGGGGTTGAGGATGGGAACGCCGTTCATTTATCCCAGAGACATCCCCTGTTATCTGTGTGACGATTTACCCTGCATTGATTCATGTACCACCAATGCCCTTGAGCCAGTCAGATCTAAAGAAGATGTCAGGATGGGCGTTGCTGTTATAGATGAGACACTGTGTTTTGCGTACAATGGCATCTTGTGTCGTGCCTGTTATGAGCGATGTCCAATCTACAGAGAGGCAATAAAATTAGAACAAGAATTGTATCCTGTTGTACATGAGGATATGTGTGTTGGCTGTGGTATTTGTGAACAAGTTTGTCCAGCAGAGCCAGTTCCTATCACCATATTGAGTTCACACAAGGTTATCACTTAAGAGCATGAGCAAGTTTGAAAAATATATTAATAACCACCTTCATTTTCTAAGAAGAACAATTCAGATAGGTACAGTTCTACTTATCGTAGCCATACCGATATTAAATAAAATAGGGTACCATGCAGTTAGTGGTACTTTTTACAGCTTAAGTATTGGGAAGCTTGATATTGTTGATCCGGCATTGGTATTGCAAACTATATTGTTAACTAAAAGCATTCATCTGCCATTATTGATAGCAATTGTTATTCCAATTCTTATCACGCTATTATTTGGGAAGGTCTTTTGCAGTTGGGTTTGTCCCTATAATTTGCTCGCTGAGTTTTCAGAGCAATTACGGAGAAAATTCAAACCGCTTGCTCACTATCGGCACAGAAACCCAAAACCTCATTATTATTGGTTAATTTTTGGTGTAATTCTTATGATGTTAATAATTACAGGTGTACCAGTAATCACTTTGATTTCAATGCCCGGGTTAATTACTTCTCAAATAGCGGATGTTCTCTTCTATAATTCAGTTGGAATCGAGGTTTTGCTGGTAGTTTTTCTGCTTATAGTGGAAATATTTTTAGCTTCAAGGTTCTGGTGTAAATATGCCTGTCCGGTGGGAGCAACTTTAGCGCTGGTTCGGTCTAAAAGAACCCTTAAAATAAAATACTATTCAAGTAAATGTGCACAATGCAGTGAAAAAACCGTAAATCCATGCAATAAATCCTGCCCAATAAATTTAAATCCTAAACAGCCAGATATATATCCCTACTGCTACAATTGTTTTGAATGTATTGAAGCATGTAATTCGTACGGCGGTGCACTTACAATTAAACTCAATAGACCGGAAACAATCGCCGGAGAAAAGACTCAATACGAGAATATG